>NZ_JCAJRU010000187.1:0-10419 GCF_059447605.1 Paenibacillus sp. N119s
GCTGTTCCCGATCCGCAGCGGTTCCTCCAGCACATGGTGAGTGTGACCGCCAAGGATCACGTCAATTTCAGGAAACTGAGACGCTAGTTGCTCATCAGAGGGTAACCCCAGGTGAGACATCACGACTACTACATCCACCTGCTTTCTGATTGCTGCGATCTGCTTCCCCAGCACCTCAAACGGATCGAGCACATTCCAGCCCAGCAATTGGTAAAACTCTGCAAAGGGTGCTGTCACACCAAGTAAACCGATCTTGATCCCTGCTTTGTTCAAAATAAGGGATTCCTTCATCCACGAAGGAATCATCCCCGTAGCACGCTCTGTAATATTGCCACATACGACTGGACAATGGATCCCCGCATAAGCCTGCTCAATCATATCCGGGGTAAAAGTCAGTCCCTCGTTGTTACCGATCGTAATTGCATCGTATCCTGTCAGATTTATCACATCCACATTTGCCCCACCGAGCGTTCCTTCCGTCTCGGGGGCCATCCGATCCATGTGGTCTCCTATGTCCAGCACAAGTAGCGCATCCCCTAATACAGCTCTTCGTTCATTGATCATCGCGGCTATCGAAGGCATACTGCCAAAATGACTATGGATATCATTGGTATGCAAAATGGTCAACGTTTGCCGTGTCGTCATCTCCATAACCGCCCTCCTCTATATTTTATATATCGACTTTGGAGCTTCTAATGTTTAAGCATACCATGATATTTAGCAATATGGTACATATGAGGTGGACATAGATAATGAAATCATAGACATTTGCCTTCTATATATAACTCAAAAGAGACGGGCCCTTGGGACCTATTTTACAGCTTGGAATAATAGTAAATTAGTCGTTGTCATCCCATATAATTCTTGATATATTAGGTTTGTTTCGTATTTTCGACAAATTTACGACAATAAGGAGGTTAGCACATGAGAGTTCACGTTACCGATGCCAAGCCGGGAGATCGCCTCAAATCCGATACATATAACGGGCACGGTGTACCTGTCATGATACAGGGTACCGAGCTTCAGCAAGACGATATTTCCAAGCTCATTATGCACGGTGTCGATTATATTGACATTGATGCTGGTTCTGCGAGCATTCCGGTTGGCTTTGCCCCCGATGTTCCAGCTTCCCCCGAGTCCCTCAAACGCGCCGTTCCCCTCATGGAGCAAACGATCAGTGGCTTTGAAAGCATGTTCCTCAAAGCTTCCTCAACTGGAAAATTTGAGGAACATCGAGTTGATGAGCTGTTCGGCCCTCTCGTTTCAGAACTGGCTCGTCAAAAAGATGTCGTATCTCTGCTGTTAATTATGGAACGGGGAGATCACTATACCTATAATCATTCTCTCCAAGTAGGTATACTGTCATATTACATTGCCACATGGCTTGGATATACAGAGGAAGAGGCATATGCGGCTGGTAAAGCTGGATATTTACACGATATAGGCAAGTCCATGATCCCGGATGAAATTTTGAACAAACCGGATAAACTGACACCTGAAGAATTTCATGAGATGAAGAAACATTCTCAGTATGGCTATGATATTATTCGCAATTCAACCAGCGATGAGATTTCAGCAATTGTCGCCTTGCAGCATCACGAACGCGAAGACGGAAGCGGGTACCCCCATGGACTGTTCAAGGAAGATATTCATCCTTTTGCCAGCATAACGGCTGTTGCCGACGTATACAGTGCGATGATTTCCAATCGTGTGTATCAGACAAAACAGGAGTTACTCACCGTATTACGTGAGCTGCACAGCATGAGCTTTGGACATCTAAATCCAGAAACTACCCAAATATTCATCAGACATATGCTTCCAAATTTCATTAATAAGCAGGTTCTATTGAATACAGGCCAGACAGGAACAATTATCCTGAACAATCCTGTGGATTACTTTAGACCCTTAGTAAGAATTAACGATCATGAATATATCGATTTGGCCAAGGAACGCCATGTATCCATTGATGAAATTTATCTGGAATCCTGATCTGCCACTAACACTGCCACCCGGCGTTACTTTGTTTGTACAAAATGTTTTATCGAAGCACAGGCTACATGAATGTAAAGAGGCTGTCCTTAATCCGTAGGTTTCTCCTACAGAGGACAGCCTTTTTTGTGTTACGGACATTAGCCTAATTACGATCAATATTCCGGAGGGTCAGTAACACTCAAATCCCCACCGTTTCTGCTTGGAGTTTGCCCATTGAATATTCCTCCAAACAATACAATGCTTAAGCCTCCTTTAAGTTTTTATTTTAAAGTGAACCATATGCTCCCCTCTTTTATTATTTTTGTACAAACCGAAGAAACGAAAGATTAAATGTGAAGGCTCTCGTCAGTCTAGTATTAGTGTATTTGTTGTGCGGCAGATCCTCGTTTTATAGCATCTTGAACAGGTTAATATAGTTAGGATTCACCAAACTGCTTTTAACCTATAGGAGGACTGATTATGTTTAGACATCAAAAAGAGTTGCAGTTCGAAGTGAAAGTAGAGCGACCTGACCCTCTATTTGCCCGACAGGTACAAGAAGTTTTGGGGGGCCAATTTGGAGAAATGACCGTGATGATGCAATATTTGTTTCAAGGGTTTAACTGTCGTGGTGATGAAAAATATAAAGATATGTTAATGGATATTGGAACAGAGGAAATAGGGCATGTGGAGATGCTGTGTGCTTTAATTAGTCAATTACTTGATGGGGCTAAACCAGAAGATCAGGAACAAGCTGCCAAAGACCCTGTTACTGCGGCCATTATGGGAGGAATTAACCCGCAGCATTTACTGGTGAGCGGTCTTGGCGGATTGCCTACTAGTTCAACTGGAGTTCCATGGAACGGTTCCTACATTGTTGCAAGTGGAAATCTTTTGGCAGATATGCGCTCCAATTTGCATGCAGAGAGTCAAGGTCGATTGCAGGTAGCAAGACTATATCATATGACGCAAGATGAAAGCGTTAGGGCTACACTACGGAAAATGCTAGCACGTGACCGTTATCATCAGTATCAATGGATGGCAGCCATCCAAGAATTAGAAGAAAAAAATGGTGTTGTAGTACCGGCTTCTTTTCCGCCTGAAGCAGAGCAGGAATCTCAACCTGAAGCATACGAGTTTTGGAACTTGTCTGAAGGCGAAGAATCCAGTAAAGGCCTGTGGGCAACAGGAAGTGCGCCGGATGGAACTGGAAACTATGTATACATCTCTAATCCCGTTGCCAAAGGTCAAATTTATAGTGCCAAAATACCGGCAACCGAGTTGCACCATGACTTAGACCATAAAACTTCAGATAAATAAACAAGTAGCAGACGAGTCTTCCTAATATTAGAGCTTGCTTATTGGTGACACTAACCCAAAAAGATGAAACATAAATATATACTTACAATCGGAACCAGGCGGATTATCATAAGGCATTAAATCATAGCTAGTCTTAAATCAAGAAGTACAATATCACTGTAAGAGCAAAAAGCCCTGCGGACCCATTATGGTTAGCAGAGCTTTTTGGTTTAATCAAACCACCACTCATTAAACAAGAGGTGCCTGAATCAGTGTTGCGAAATTAAACTGGTGCACGCTTGCCCAGTAACACCTGCAAAGCGGTGGTTATGTCGGTCTGCGCCTTCTTCAGCCAGTTTTGTACTCCCTTCAAATTCGTGTACATGCCTCTGTGTCTGTTTAGAAGAGAGGGTTTTCTTTTTCACTCCAGTTTTATTCTTCTGCATCTGTTGGTGTGCCTCCTTATGTTTGTGTCTCACAACATCCTATTAAGCAAACATACATAAGTGCTGGGCAACTATCTGCGGTCACAGAAAAAATAAAAGAAGACGAACTTAAAAAGTTCGCCTTCTACACTACCGCTCAATTGGAGGGGATTAATGCATTTATACGCACAGCTAAATTAACATTTTTTTAGGCTTAAAAGCTTCGTTATCAAGAATGGTATCACATTTTACTGAAAGCTTAATTTTTTTCTACTATTATATATAATGTTTTTTTGACGATTAGTAGCCATTATTGTTTTACTAAGAATGTCTCTAAGAAATTGCCTAAAAATCATTATCAAGTATTTTGTAACATCATCATTGGTCAGCAATTTCAAACGATGATCTTTCCAGATGATCTTGCACGTCTGATCTTCCGTTGAAATTCTTACATTATTGCCTGTCACGCTGTACACTTTCATATTTTTTATAATTATACTCATAACAAGCGGCTCGTAATCTATCATTAGAATCAGACGTAATAAATTCAATATGCATCTATGCATCACCTCGCCCTTTATAGCCGTTTTGTCGCACAATCCAGATTACACCACAAAAAGGCTCTAGGTAAGTCTGGAGGCTTTACTTTTATTTTTCCATTAATTCATTAAATATTTCTCTATCTTCGGAAGTAAAGTCGGAAATCCGTTTCTTTTGCTTGTATGTGTTGGTACTTGAATCCAGCTTAATGAAGCTATTTTCACCAACCACGTATACGATATTTTCTTCTATTTTATAAGACAGAACGTTATCAATCACTGTATTTGGGGCTTCAATTTGATGAGTGTATAGTATTGGAGGCTCACCCGCTCCTTCCCCCCTGTAAATCTGAAAAGTCCCATCTCCAAAAAACTCTAGCGTATCTTTTCCATAAGGGTACTTCCTCATCGTGTCATCTCCAGAATTTGCTAGAAAAATTATAGTAGTAGTTATAACTAGTAGAGAGATCAAGATGTAGATGTGTCTGCGTTTCATCTGCACTTCACACCTCACTTCCAAGCCTTTTTTGTATCAGTTACTGTAACATAAGATGTATACTCATTGAGTGTTCCCCATGATTCCATTAAATTTGTTAGATTGGCCGCAGCCCAACCGAGTTTGTTGTCCCCAGTAAACATTTGTTTAAAATTATATTCAAAATTATATTTATCATAATATATTGTAGTAATTTCCCATTGTCCTTTTACATATGTTCCATCTATTTTGTACTTCATTTTGTGAAAAGCGTTATATAAATCTTTGTCACTTTCAATTGCAATAGACCCATAACTTGAAAAAACTTTAACTTTTTTGTCGTTTGCTTTTTGTACTTCTTTTTCAATTACATACATATTATGTTCTTTAGATTTTTTAATTTGTTGAGCCTCATACGTCCACTCGTTAAAGTGTAAATTTCCTGGTTTGTAGTCAAGTGAATGTTGAAGTAAATTGGCTGTAATGTCCCCGTACTTCTTTCGAGCTATAGGAACAGCTACTAATGTAAATGCTTTACGATCAGGATAATGTATTACAGTATCTGTTGAATCCTTTACCTTCTCTACGCCTCGCACCCAAGTCTTTTCTAGTTCTACCATCGGATTTTCAAACGGAAAAGTATTATTTCCTGCATACACTAACATATTCTTACTATATGCGCCTTCCAGTACTTTTTGCGAGACATCAGACTGATCCTTTTCTCTTGTTTCCTTAGGTTCTAACTGAGGACTGTATTGAATTTTTCCCAATTGATCTTCTTTTTGTTTTAAAACAAGTTCAAACTCAAGGATCTCTTTGCTGGTATCAATCTGTTCTTGATACTCATCTACATAAGCGTGTGTAAACGTAATATCTCGGATTGTGTTTTCATTTCTAATGATTTGGATATTACATTTGCGATAGTAATCCTCACTATCAGGTTTATACTCTGTGTTTGCCCATGTATACAGCATGTTGGATTTATCCGCATTGTCTACAACTGAAGGAAGCGAATGAAGCGGAATTCTGCTTCGAATATGTAGCGAATGAGTTAAGTTTGGAGACTTAGCTGAAAGGTTTATGAAACTATTATTCTTATAAGTAAAGCCAATGACCTCACCTTTTACAAACTCGATTGGTTCACCACCGGATTTGCGTTCTATTCTTAATGAAATGCTCATTGAAATAATCTCCTCTGTTAATTCAATCTAGTTCTTCAGGAAATATTTGTTAGAAATTAATTTCCGAATATTAATATATACGAAAAATATTAAATAGTAAACATATTTTCAACATTGGTAAAGGACGACAATTGATTACCTTGGCAAATTATATGAAGAAGCTAAAACGAAATATATACCAGCTAACACAGAACTGCTAGAAACGATAAAAGCTCTGCCAACCAATTAAGGTTAGCAGAGCCTTTCAATTTATTTAGAGTATTCACTTACTTCAAATGTTAGGATACGATCAAACAGCATGTAGTCCTTACGGCTGCTGAATGGGCCTTTATTGTTATCATGTTTATTGATTGCATATGAAGCCGATCCAGAACCAGCCTGCTTACCTTCGTACCATCCAATAAAGTCATTGACCTCTTTCATGCTTAGGTCAAATTCCTTCTCTAAGCCAGTTGTCATGGTGACTACCAGGATTGCACGATTACCTATTGGTTGAGACGGTTCAGTAGGTTGTTCTGAATCAGTTGGTTCGGTATTATCCCCATTAGGAATTATAGTAATTGGATCGCTTTTAAAAGATTCATGTCCTAATACATCAACTGCGGAAATTTGAAATTCATACTTACTCCCATTAATAAGTTTGGTTATCTCAAGTTCAGTTGTTGGATTTTCAATCGAAGTTACGAATTTACCATCCTGATAAATATTATACTTTTTAAAATCAGACTGCTCATTCTTATTCCAACTTAACAAAGCAGAGGAATCCTTTCCAACTCCTTTAAGTTGTTCTGGTATTTGAGGAGCAGGATAAAACACCCCTGTTTTTAAATCATACGAACCTTGATAGTAGTATGGGTAATCTATAGGCGTAGGTGATTTATCATTAGGAGATAAACCTAGTTTAAACAGTCCAGCAGCAGCGTAATTGGATATATTCCCATCTAAAGTAAACTTCAATTCGTTCGTAGAATTTGAGATAACATTTATTCCATATTCATCAGTTGGGTTTTTCCCCCAAGATGTTTTACTATCATTAAAATCAAAATTGTTATAATTATCTCCGCCTTTTGAAGCCTTTTTTTTGCCAAAAAGATCGGGTAGGTTTTCACCAGTAACAGTAAAAATAGTACTCTTATTGATTTTAGTATCACTTGCTGTTATTGAAGTCACTTTGACTGGACTTGCAGTTTCACCATGAACTATTCCAGTAAACGCAATGAAAAACATTAGCATTAGAGGGACAAGATAAGTTATTCTTTTCAATTTAAAATCTCCTTTTGTTTTGTGTAACCACATCATATTATCTAGGGTTCACACTGTCTAAACATAAACTTGCTAATCTATAAATATAATCTAAATATTTGCATATTTATTTTTTATTGGGCATTAAAAAGGACTCATACCAATTTCTATAACTGGTTGAGTCCTTGTTTTTATTCCACGATAAATCTTTCCTTTGTGCCATCAGAATATTTATCTAACTGATGATCTACCCATGATCCTAGTTACCCAGCTAGTCTTTTACATCTACTCTAAATTCAAACTGATTCCGTATGTAATAAGCTCCGGCAATCTTGACCGAATTAGGCGAAAACTTTTCTATAGTGCCACCATAGGCTATAACCGATAAAAAATCTCCGCCAATGACTGAACAACGTATACCTTTACCTGGCTTAATGCAGCTGCAAACAAGTTCTATATCCGACTTTAACACTTTATAAGTATGGTTCATGCTGATCACCTCAGATAGTTATTCTCCCGTATGTGTGGTAATTCCTGCACTAAAGAAAGCCCTACCAACTATAAGGTTGGCAGAGCACTAGCTTTAAAATCCTCCAATGGTAACGTTAGGCTGAGTACTATGGTGGTGGTTTAAGGCTTGATCCGGAACAGTAACAATCAGCAAAAAACTAGCTACAGTGATTAGCAGTATCATTTTTAAACATGTCAAACCATGCATTCTAGAATAAAGGAAAAAAATATTAATAGTAAAATAATTTTTCTCTTTGCCCTACACTAACTAAACTTTCATACTTTACAAAAGTTCTAACGTCAGCAAATTGTTTAAACTGCTCAAATAATCTTATGCATCTAATGAAAAAGGATTCTTTGTTATTGGCTAATGATTTAGATAAAACGTCTAGCAGGTATTTGAAGCCATAAGAGTAATTGCCTCTGTTCAAGTAGTATTTAGCAAGTTCATATTTAAAACGTGTTGTTTGCTCTGGTACTACTTGATAAGTATACATATCCGATGATGGCTGTTGTACAAAAGAATCAATAATCATTTCAAACCGTTTAAGTATATCATTCACGTCTAACTGAAATCGGTTAGCAGCAAACATACAGTTCAAAAGCTTTACAATCATTTCCTTATCGACTTTATCACTTGATGCAATAATATATTGAACATAATCGTTTAGCACGCTTATATCTCCAGATAAAAGCTTATATACGTACGTGTTACCTTCTGCCCAGTTTTGGAACAACCCCATCCAGTGTTGGGTATCCTCGTCCTTCTCCAAAACCCAATCTAAACTAGCGTAGGCGTATGTATACTGGAGAGCTTGGTGGTAATCGTCTTTAGCTTCGCAAGAACCTGAACACAACAAATCAGCATAAGCAATGTACACAAACAGTGGACGACTTAGTTTCTTGGAAGACTCATCACACATTCGACTCTGCTGTTGATGTTTCATCGAATATTGTATTTCCGCCTTAGCTCTCATTTTTCGAGCTATTTTATCAACCTTGTCCCATTTACGCAATGACCTGTACACGTTAGCTAAATCCTTCAGCGCGTCAAGCTGTTCCATTTCATCAAGACGTTCCACAAAGGGTTCGAGTAGCGTTGCTGCCTCGAGATTACGGTTTTGATCCTCTCCAACTTGAATTGTGAATATACGATATTGGCAGACTGCCAAACGTTCAGAGTGTTGATATCTCTCCGTTTCAGCTACTCCCTCATAGAGTATCAATGCCGCTTCTAATCGTCCCTGCTCCAACAATCCTTCTGCAATTTCAAATAGCTTGGGTGAATACAGGAGATTGTCCATGATGGCTCCCACCACTCGACGGATCTCATCCAACCTGTCTAACTCCGCACAGCGAAACAAAAACGGCTCGATTCGCCTCATATTCGGGGGATGGTCGATGACGAAGTTCTCTATAAACAGATCGTAAAACTCTCCTTCTGGTAAACCCATAGCCTCAGTGATTCGGTCAAGCTGGTTAACAGACATTGACTTATTTCCTGTCACAATAGCACTTATTATCCCCCTATTCATGCCTGCAAGTTGTCCGAATTGCGCTAGGCTCAAACCTTTTTGTTGTATATATTTATCTAATTCTGCTCGAATCGTAGGTGTATGCTTCATATCATATCCACCTTCCACACAGAAATTCCAAAACTTTTTATTATTGCATTCTATTGTCGTCCATAATTTAACAGTTGTCAATAACCTCCTTTTTTTCATTTAAAGCCTTTACCTGTCCACGAATCTATTAAATATATTTATATATTCCATAAAAAGGTTGACGATGTTGATAGACCTGTTTATGCTATTTATGGATTTACAAATATTTCAAGGAGGCGTTTTGTTTGAAAGTAAAATTTCTACCACAAGCTTTTCTAGCTGCAACGTTACTCATTTCTTTGGGAGTCGTCAGCCCGGCAATCTCTCATGCTGAGAAAGGGGGGAAAATCCCTGACCAAATGTTAGCGGGTACAATCATCCAATATGATGAGAACAATAACATGGTTGTATTGGAAAAAGGAACTCCAGTACCTGAACAGCAAAAATCTAAAGCTGCTATTGCCCCACTTACTGCTGAACAACAAGTTGAGCTAGAAAAAGAAAAACAACAGGATAAAGAGATCGAAGAAGCAACCAAATCACTGCCGGTGTATCATATTGATAACCCTGATCCTCAGCCTGGTTTAAAAGTTATTTATGACGGCGAAGGTTTTATCAAAGATATTATCTTGCCTGATCAAAAAGAAATCAACTGGGACTTATACATACGGAGAATACGATAATAAAAATTAAAAATCGTGGAACATCTAGTGACTATGTTCGAGACACAGGGAGTTTATTATTTAGGTAGCACTTCTCAGAAAAATCAGGCAGAAAGACGCGGCGTATATTATTATGATTTCACATCGAAAATTCACCCCCCCATTTTCATACAAGAAGAGGGTTTTATCAATAACTTCATACTGCTGAACAAGTAATTATTCTGTTGAACTATGCCAAAAAGCCGGAAAGAAGTTTACGCTTTCTCTCCGGCTTTCTTTATCTGATTCCAATCACTAAATCTATTGCGGAACCTCTCTCACAGTCGTACCTTTGTACGCTCCTCTATTACTAGCTTAGCCAGTAGAGCATTTAGTGTTTACTTAGAAACTGTATCCGTATTAGAGCGTGTCTTCAAACTATAAAACTATGATTTGAGTATCAATAATGGTAAACTTTTCGTATGAAAAGACGATACGAAATTCGAGACGACCAATGGAATCAAATTAAACA
>NZ_JCAJRU010000188.1:0-10416 GCF_059447605.1 Paenibacillus sp. N119s
TGCACTTGTGTTGGAGCTGGCTCTAAAAATAGCTGATCCTTCAAAACGTGCTTGAATCGAATCCAGGATTGCGCCGAGCTCCTGTAATTTCTCATCCGTAGGTCCCGAAAACAGATCCACATAATTTT
The DNA here is from genome assembly GCF_059447605.1 of Paenibacillus sp. N119s. Lineage (NCBI taxonomy): Bacteria > Bacillati > Bacillota > Bacilli > Caryophanales > Paenibacillaceae > Paenibacillus > Paenibacillus sp. N119s. Next base: position 129 of record NZ_JCAJRU010000188.1, read on the forward strand.
TTCCTTTTGGGCCATAGAGGAAGTACCGTATAAGGAAAGGGGAAGGGATTAAAAAATCTTTATCCAACAAATCGTACTGATAGTAATAAATAAAACAAGCCCCAAACCCTGAATAATCTAAATACCAGAGTATGGAATATGCATGTAGTTATTGTATAATAATTGTAAATCATTGAAAGGAGAGAACATGCCAAAGAATCCAATTTTTCTTGTTTTAATAATTTTCTTGGCTACCCTAACAGTGCGAATTGTATATAATAATCCACCCCATTATATTTATAATTGGTTGATGGGTATATACGCCATCCGTTTGATCGGTCGAACGATGTACGAAAAATACCAAAATAAGCACAGGACCAGTATTGTAACTGACACGGTTGTAGAAGTGATTATGGTTATGATCTCATTGGAAATTATCCTATTTTTATTTATGTCACAAGAAACATGGATACATAAGTTACTTTTTCTAATCGGTGAATCCTATTTCCTCGTTTACAGTAGCTATACTTTTAAAGAGATCATACTAAAAAATAAGGAAGTGAATTGATGAAGAATCGAACTATTAAGATTGCAGTTGTTATTGTTTTAGTACTAGCATGGGGCATTTATGGCACTTATTATTTTCTGAATTTAAATACCTCTATTCAAAAAGCTGTGTTGGATCAGGTCGATATGGATAATATCTACCTTCAGATTATAAGAACGCACACTAAAATTACTAATGAACCGACCGATTATAACGTGCATGTGATGGAAAAGAGTGGAGTTAAAACAATATTGGATCAATTATCTGGCATTGAGCTTAAAAAAACAAACGGAATGAATAACGGGGATAAAGTTCCTTTTTACTATACTATTATCATCCGCCCGAAAAGCAATCAGGATTCAACATCGAAGTATGAAATTACATTTAAGAATAATAAGTTAGTATCTATCTTTGATCAGGAAAAAAATTATAGGCAGGAATATATGATAACAAACGAATTCGACTACCATTCGTTCAAAAATTCAATCGATAAACTTTTCCAGAAGGAGTAGTTAGTTTGTATAAAAAAGGTCGGTTATCAAACTCAATCGACCTTTTTCTCAGTTATTTAGGAATCATTCTTAGAAAATTTCCCATCCATTTCCGGAGTGTGCTTTTTGCACAACGCCATTACCCGAAATAAAACGGATAACAGTACCGTCTTGTAGAGTGTACTCAAGGAACGGGAATTTAATCTGATAAAGATCGTATCTTTCACCGTAAAGGGCAATTTGATTGTTGATTTTATCAATGCCCGCAAGACCGTTGCTAATGACATTTTCGACTGTCGAACCCGTGCCTGAGCCAAATAGTGAAGAGGCGAGGGAAGCAATTCCCATTGCTACTCCTACTGGTGTACTTGCAACGAAGATCAGCCCCAGAACCGTAGCTGTTAAACCTGACAGCCCTGCTACGATTGCAGCTGTGTTGGCAGAACCACCTCTGAAATTCCCGTTCTCTAATGCGACACGTTGTGCTTCACTCATTTTTAGTAATTGATACGGACTTGCCGTTATTGTTGCTGCATACTCTCGTGATCTTGCCATAATATATCAACCTCCTGATTTTTTATGAGGAATTGATGGAGTCGCTGACATCTAAATGGCTCCACATTTATTTGATATCAGTCTTCAATTCCCTTTCACTTATGTAGGTGATTTAAGGCTGTGAATTACAACCAAATCGTGGAAAATTGCGAATACATGAATTTTTTAATTCATGTACTTTGCTCGATTATCTCCTACACTTATATAGGAGTTGGAGGTGTTAACTACACAACCTAATATAAATTCTTCTAGATCAAGAAAATTCCCCTCTAAATTTGAATAGCCCCTTTAGCTAGAATAGATACTGGGATCAACCTTTGATTTATCCTGTATAATTTTAAATTATGGTCAAGATGTGAGAAGAGTTGAGAAGTATATTCCAACTCGATCACAGCAAAAGCTAAAATAAGCTACCTCCGGTAGAGTAACTGGAAGCAGCTTATCGCCGAGTACACATTATTTTTTCATGATGAACTCAAGGAGTTCAGTTTTCAGGGTCTGGATGGCATCCTCTTTTGGCATACGGATAAATTTACTTAATCGTTTAATATCTGGATCAAAATATTGGAAAATTGCATCCATAGCCTCTACATCGGATTTTGTTTGGGCGAGTTCTACTAATTTCATAAACTCATCATCTGACATAAATCGTGAAGCGCCTTCTTTTTCCAATTGCTCACCGCCTGTTGTGTAATATGGGGTTCCTTGGCAACTTGGCCTTCTGCTTTATCGTTTATGTAAATTTCATAGATGACTTTTTTGCCTGTCTCAGACCTTAATCTATTAATATATGATTGCATCATTATTTTGTTATCGGACTCTTCCGAAAACGAGGTTTGAAAGAGATTAGATTTGGATTCTAAAGAAATTTCACGTTTCCGATTGCGTTTTGCACGATACTGCATTCTCCAAGCAATTCTGTAAAGCTCGCGTCGATAATCTTCGATAGTACCCATCGGAAATTTCCTCCCTTATGTTCATATACGTACATATAAGGTAGGAGTTCTCAAAATCAATAAAACAACCTATTTATAGCGTCAATATTGTTTTTTTAGCGAATATAATGTAATTTTGAATAATTTTGAAACTATTTGAAATTTCCATGTAGAAACCATTGAAGGGTATGGGCGATATGGAAGTTGGTAGAAGACAGGTGTGTGTTGGTATGGATGACAGGCAGGAGCAAAAAGAATCATATCCGGTAAGCGGAGGGAACCGCTGTTGCAAAAAAAACAGATGAAGTCAGACTCTTTTTTTTTATGCTATATTTTATACGTAATAAATTAATCAGAGGGTTGAGGTGCAGCATGACATCAATGATTATTGTCGAATCATCCGTCAAACCAGGATTAACAGCTTTTCAGGCAAGTGCTGAAGATCAGGCTGAGGTTCACGAGTTAATTTTAAAGACGGCTAGATGGCTGCACAGCAAGGGTTCCGCGCAATGGGGCAAATTACTAAGAGGAGAAGATGACCACAATCTGGGCGGCGCTATTGCACGCGGAGAAGTGGTTATTTTCCGAACGCCAAAGGATCATCGCTTGGCAGGTGCAGTGATCTTGCAGCAGCAGCCCAGTGCTTGGGATAGTAGGTTGTGGGGATTAGAGGAGACAGATTCCGAGGAAGGAACTTCCGTATATCTGCATCGTTTGGTTGTAGATCGAGATAATAGTGGGAAGGGACTGGGTCGTGAGCTCATGCAGTGGATTGAGCAAGGCATCCATTTTGCAGGCAAGGATCGAATCCGTCTAGACTGTATTGCGGGCAATGACAAGCTTAGCGGGTTTTATAAACAATGCGGCTATACCTATATGGGCGAAACGAATGGCTATAACACTTTTGAAAAGATGCTAATCAATTCATAGAAAACGGAATTGTAGCTGTAGGAATACGAAAGAAGGAGGCAGGTCATCTGCATTCTTCTTTTTTTGTTGTGTCCAAAAGAAAAAATTTATTTAAAATGAAAATGGGGATATCGCAATTCCCCCTTCTACATATGATGATAGGGAAAGTTTTGTAAGCGCTTCAATGTAAATGGGCACACAACCATGCGAAGCTACAGGAGGCGGTTAAGATGGACAATTACATGAGCTGGATAAAAGTTGGATTTTTCCTCAGCGTTCTGTTATTACTTGCAGCGGCATGCAGCACTTCTCCCAAAATAGAAAATACAGATGGGCAAAAGGTGCGGCTTACGATGCAGGCTTGGGGTAATCCAGCGGAGGTGAAGGTGTATCAGCGGGCCCTGGATGCATTTGAAAAGGAAAATCCGAATATCGAGGTTAAGCTGGTACCTGTACCGGGAGACCAATATGAGCAAAAACTGTTGACACAGCTACAGGGAAGCCGCGGACCGGATGTCTTTTATTCCTATGAATCGACGATGGCACGTTTGATCGGAGCAAAACAGGTGCAGCCTTTGGGCGAATTTCTAAAAAGTGAAGCAAGCGACGTAAAGGCTGAGGATTTCCCGGAAGGATTATGGGGACCAGCCAAGCGTGATGGGGAAATCTATGGGGTTACTCCCGATTCCAACCCGATGGTTATGTACTACAACAAAAAGGTATTTAAGGAAGCAGGCGTGAAGACACCGCAGGAATACTATGACGAGGGCAAGTGGAACTGGGACGCCTTTGAGGAGGTTACCTCCAAGCTGAAGGCGGCTGGAAAGCAGGGCTATATTGCGGAGAACTGGTGGGCTCACTGGTATTCATGGGTGTGGTCGAATGGTGGCCGGATCTTTGATGAACAAGGCAAATATGTGCTGGACCACAATGAAAAGGGCAAGGAAGCCTTCGTCTTCATGCACGATATGGTGAAAAAGGGAAATGCAGTATACCTTGGTTCCCTTCCGAAAGGGCAGGGAGCAGATGCGATGTTCATGTCCAATCAGGTCGGCATGCTGGCGGCGGGAAGATGGCTGGAGCCTTTGTTTAGCCAAAACAAAAGCCTCGACTTTGATTATATCTACTGGCCCTCTAACACCGGTAAAAATGAACCTGTTGCCATTCCGGTTGCATATGTAGCTGTCAACAAAAATAGCCCGCATGTGCAAGAGGCGATGAAGCTGGCAGCCTTCTATGTCTCTGTGAAAGGGCAGGAGGCACGGCTGGTCGAAGGCGGAAATGCCATGGGTACGTTTGCCGCCGCAGATGAGAGCATAATGAAAAAGGCGAAAATTGAGCATTCAAGCTATTTGACCGAAGGACGTGATAAAGGTCACGCTTATGGTTCTACATTGGCTTATGACGCACAGGTGCCGGGGTTGAACTCGGATATCACGGAAACCATTGACTTGATGTTCTTGGGCAAGCAGGATGCTGCGACAACCATTGAAAAGTTGAATCAGATCATATCCAAGGCGATCAAGTAAACACGGGATGGATCGTGACCGGTGAGGAAGGTGACAAGATGCACAAAAAGCATCAAGCGCTGTGGGGCTATTTATTCATTGGCCCCCAGTTTCTTGGTTTGTTATGTTTTTCGTTGCTGCCCTTGCTATATGCATTTTACTTAAGCTTTGTCAATTGGGATGGTTTTGGCGTACCTTTGTTTGTCGGCTTGGATAATTTTAAAGGTCAATTATCTGACCCCGATTTTTGGAAGGCACTCATCAATACGATGTATTATATGGCACTGGTCATCCCGGTGGGGATTGTGCTAGCCTTGCTCGTAGCCATCGTGCTCAATAAAGTGAAGGGCCGGGAAATCTATCGTTTATTTTTTTTCATGCCTGTCGTAACCAGTTCAGTATCGGTTGGGGTCATCTGGATGTGGATACTGAACGGGGAATTTGGTATTTTCAACCACCTGCTGCGAGCGATTGGGATTGCAGGCCCGATGTGGCTGACCGATACGCATTGGGTGATCCCGTCGATTGCTCTACTTAGCATATGGCTGGGATTGGGGTACAATATGGTTATTTTTTTGGCAGGGCTCCAGGGCATCTCCAAAACCTATTACGAGGCAGCCGAGATTGATGGGGCGAGCAAGTTTCAGCAGTTAAGGTATATTACATTGCCGCTATTGTCGCCAACGACCTTTTTTGTGACCATTATGATGGTCATCAGCTCTTTTCAGGTGTTCGATCAGGCGTTCGTCATGACGAACGGCGGACCGGCCAAAGCCAGCTATACGCTCGTGTATCACATTTACGATCAGGCGTTCATTGATTTCACAATGGGAGAAAGTGCGGCAGCGGCGATGATTCTATTCGTAATCATTCTCATATTTACACTGCTGCAATTCAAAATGCAAAAGAGGTGGGTGCACTATGGAGATTAGTTGCAGAGGCAGGGTGTTCCTGCGCCATGTGCTGCTCGCTGTCGGCTCTTTAATCATGTTTTTTCCATTTCTATGGACCATCCTCAGCTCGCTAAAGGATATTTCTCAAATTTTTGTCGTTCCGCCGCAATGGATTCCCGATCCGTTCGTATGGAGTAACTATCCGGCTTCGCTGGAGGCGATGCCTTTTGTGCAGGCGTACATGAACAGCTTTTACATTACGTTTATCATTGTGACAGCAACGTTGATTAGCGCGTCTATGGCGGCGTATGCTTTTGCTAAAATCCGTTTTCCGGGTTCGAATATATTGTTTATATTGTTCCTCGCTACGATGATGGTACCTAAGCAGGTGACAATGATTCCGTTATACCTGGTGATGGATCGTATCGGTTGGCTGGATACGCATTGGTCGCTAATCGTGCCTGGGGCCTTGTTTAATGCATTCGCGGTGTTTTTGCTCCGTCAATTCGTCATGGGTATTCCGCGCGATCTGGAGGAAGCAGCAGTCATGGACGGGGCGGGATACATTCGCATTTACTGGAGTGTCATTCTGCCACTCATTCGTCCAGCATTGGCGGCGATCGGAATTTTTACCTTTTTGGGTGCCTGGAACAGCTTTCTTGATCCGCTGATCTATCTCAATACACCGGAGAAATTTACGGTTCCGCTTCTGCTCAACAATTTCAAAGGTCTATATACCGCCGATTGGTCACTGATGATGGCAGGCACCACCATCTCTGTCGTGCCGGTGCTCATCGTCTACATCATCGCTCAAAAGCAAATTATTGAGGGTATTACCTTAACAGGCATCAAGGGGTAGGGGCGCTTTCCCTACTCCTTTTTGTGTGCTTTCCGGTACTGTAACGGAGTATGTCCGGTGAAATGCTTGAACACACGGCCAAAGTGAGCGATGCTGTCAAAGCCTGTTTTTTCAGCAATGGCGGTCACTTTCCAGTTCGTTTCCTTCAAATAGGCCCGAGCCTGCTGGATTCGCACATCCTGAAGATACTCGACCAGAGTAAAGCCAGTGGTCTGCTTGAAAATGCGGCATAGATACGTGCTGCTAATATAAAAATGTCCTGCCAGTTGCTCCAACGACAGCTTCTCGGCATAGTGGGCATGCAGGTACTCAATCACCGAGTACACACGTTGCTGCTGCTCGCTGCGTTCCGGTGCTATAGTGTCAGGAGCCGTTGACTGTATGCGGCGGATTCGGATCAGCAGCTGGAGCAACAGGCTTTGAAGATACATATGACGGTAGGCATGTTCTTGATGGTATTCATCCAGCATTTGCTGGAACAAATGCTCCAGCTCGCATTGTTCTCGCACGGAAGGGCGAAGTAAAAAGCTTTTTTCGGGCAGAAGCAGGTGGCTCTGATCGCCGGATGGAGTGACAGGCGTGGACGAAGCTACAAACGCCTCATCAAAGTTGATCAAAATTCGCTCATGGCTGTCGCTCCCCTTGTTACTCGTACGGTGAAAATCATGTTTGCTGATCCAGATCAGATCGCCCTTTTGTAACGCGTATACACGCTGATTAATGTAGTAGTAGCGCTCTCCTGCCAGCAGATAATAGATTTCATGTGCTTGATGGACATGGTCGGCAGACATGCTAAACGGCACCGTCCGAAGCGCTTGCTCGATGGCAAAAAAAGGTGTAGCAATCATAGCAGCGTTCTCCTTTATGAAGGCGTTCATGAGGATAATATATGCATGCTTTTCGGATGAATTCACAATAAAGGTGAAGATTTCGCTCTTTCTTATACTATAAAATGTAAGTAATTCATGTAAAGGGTGTGAACCAATTGGCTAAAATTAAATATGCACTTGTAGGCACCGGTGGAAGAGCTGAATTTTTTTACGGTGAAGTTGTTACCGTTTTCAAAGATACATCGGAGCTGGTTGCGTTCTGTGACGTCAACCAGACGAGAATGGATTATGCCAATCGGCTGTTGCAGGAGAAATACGAGCACCAACCGATTCCGACTTATAAAGCTCACGAATTTGACCGGATGATCGCGGAGACGAAGCCGGATATCGTCATCGTTACGACCATTGACCGGGTGCATCATCGGTATATTATCCGGGCGATGGAACTGGGCTGTGATGTCATTTCCGAGAAGCCGATGACGGTCGACGAGGACAAATGCCAGGATATTCTGGATGCCATAGATCGCACGGGACGGAAGCTGTGCGTCACCTTTAACTATCGTTACGCCCCGCATAATACGAAAATTCGTGAAGTTATTATGGATGGGACGCTGGGTGACATCTTGTCAGTCAATTTTGAATGGCTGCTGAATACCCAGCATGGCGCGGATTATTTCCGCCGCTGGCACCGGGACAAGCGCAATAGCGGCGGTCTGCTGGTGCATAAATCGACGCATCATTTTGATCTGATGAACTTTTGGCTTGGCTCGAAGCCGGAGACGGTATATGCAATGGGCGATTTAAGATTTTACGGCCGGGAGAATGCAGAGCAGCGAGGCGTGACGGAGTTCTATCAGCGGGCTTACGGCAGCAAGGCGGCGGAAAATGATCCTTTTGCCTTACACCTGGATCGTAACGAGCATCTAAAAAGCATGTATCTGGATGCGGAGCATGAGGATGGGTATATACGCGATCAAAGCGTATTTGGCGACAATATTAGCATCGAGGATACACTGAGTGTCATGGTCAAGTACCAGAACAGAACGGTGATGAATTACTCACTGAACGCTTATATGCCTTGGGAGGGATTTATCATCGTATTTAACGGCACCAAGGGAAGGATGGAAGTTCGGGTATCTGAGCAATCCTATGTTAACTCCGGTGGCAGTAAGGCAGAGGAGGGAGCGTTAAAGGAGAAAACCATCACGATCTATCCTCACTTTGCAGCGCCTTACGAGGTCGAAGTAGAGGAAGGCTTGGGGGGACATGGCGGAGGAGATCCGGTTATGCTGCGGGACATTTTCGATAAGCCGGCAGAGGATCGGTTTCATCGTGCGGCCTCCCATATTGACGGCGCATGGTCCATTTTAACAGGCATCGCCGCCAACCGCTCTATGCGCACAGGCCAGCCAGTGAAGGTTGAGCAACTAGTGCGATTATAACGGTTGTAGGTAGGCAGTAGCTTTAATAGCAAGAAGCCCCATCTCTAACCAGAGGGACAAGGGGGCTTCTTGTTTGTATTTAAAGATAGTAAGAACCTTATATCTTAGGATACTATATTTTATTATTTATCGGCCTTCAGCTCACGGGTTCCCAGCTGTTGTACAGGACGATGGTTATCGGGAAAGATGGCAGCAAACTGATTAATCTGGTCTGCCGACATTTCAATAGGCTGCTCCAACACCGTCCAATTCACATGCTCTGTGCATGGCGGGGTAGTCAGCGATCCGTTGTAGCGAACGGAGTGCAGGTCTTTTGGCAGCAGGGTGGCCAGGTTTATTTCTCCCTCCAGGTTCGCTTTTTGAGAGGTATCCTTTGGAAGTTTGGACCAAATGCGGCTGAAAGCTTGGTTTTCTTTGCCTTTTTGAATAAGGACGCCTAAGACGGCTGTGCTTCCGCTATCGCTTTGATGAACAAAATGAAGCTCCATTTCAGCATTTTTGCCATCTATTTGGTGTTCGCTTGGATGATGAAAATGAAACTGCTTTAGTGTGAATTTAGTGCCGTTTACGACAATATCATTGCTGGGACTAGCGGCATTGACTTGGATGGTGTGTCCATTATTCAGTATGGATAATTTGGTGGTAGAATAATGAACCTGCAATGGTTGCTGTGTATGCGAATCTTTCAGATGGGAATGCTCTATGTTGATGGGAGACTGCTCCTGACCATGACCACAAGCGACAAAATCCTTTTCCAGCTCCCCCCAATGCTCAGGCCCTTCATCCCCTTCGTAGGACCAATGCGCGCTTTTCTGGACAACTGCATGTGCGTTGCTAGCGGATGACGAGGATGCGCTAGGAGCACTAGAAGTAGCGGATGGTGTACATCCTGTTATCGACAACCCCAAGATGATGGAAAATATGCTGAATAAGCAACCTCTCCAGTGTTTTTTCATGTTTCTTTATCCTTCTTCCAAATAGAGTGTGTGAAACTTTTTACATTGTAAATTACTGTACAAAGTTCCTGCAAGGGTACAAGGACTTAGGAAAAAGGTAGAAATGGTTGCTTATGATTACCGGGGTGTAGAGAAAGTAATGGAGTAGTGAAATATTTGTTTGTCCTCTTTGGGGGAAGTAACTATAATAGTGGGGTGTGCATTACAAAATAATTCCATATCCACTCAAAGGAGAGATCTACATGAAAGCAGCCATAGTTACAAAAGACAAGAAAGTTAGTGTAGAAGAGAAACCTTTGCGCTCCCTGAAACATGGAGAAGCGTTAGTCCAAGTTGAATATTGTGGGGTTTGCCACACAGATTTACACGTGAAAAATGCAGATT
>NZ_JCAJRU010000189.1:0-10285 GCF_059447605.1 Paenibacillus sp. N119s
TTGGAAGAAATACGCTTTGCCCTGTCTGCAAATCCTGCTCAAACGCCTCCAGCAAACCCTCTGCCTGAAAAGGTCCTTCGATCTGTTCTGCTACAATTCCATGCTTCCGAAGCGCATTGGCCGTAGCTGGCCCAACAGCGGCAATACGAGCTTTGTATAAGGAACGTACATCCTTCCCCTGTTCCTTTAAGTGAGTGAAAAAGTATTCCACTCCGTTAACACTGGTAAAAAACACCCAGTCATATTCAGGAAGTCGCGTAAATGCCTCTTTAATTTTCTGTTTTGTTGGCTCGTCCGAAGGGACAACCGTCTGGATAACTGGGAATTCATAAGGTTCACCGCCAAGCTCCTCAATCCGGCGGACCAGGCTGCTGGCCTGTGCGCGTGCGCGGGTAACCAAAATCCGCTTTCCAAACAAAGGCATATCCTCTGCCCATTTTAACTGTTCACGCTGATTGACCACTTCTCCGACAACGATAACGGCGGGCGGTTGAAAATTCGCTGCCTTCACCTTGGCTTCAATATCCGCCAGCGTACCTACTAGCGTATCTTGCTCGGCGCGGGTCCCCCAACGAATCAAAGCAACCGGAGTATCAGACGGCTTACCGTGCTTTATCAGCTGATCACTGATATAGCCAATCTTCGCTACTCCCATCATAAAGATCAGTGTACCCGTTGCGTTCGTTACTTTATCCCACTGAATGCTTTTATCGAGTTTATCTGGACTTTCATGACCTGTAATGATCGACAGCGACGAGGCCATATCCCGATGTGTAACAGGAATGCCTGCATAGGCAGGCACGCTGATAGCTGATGTAATGCCAGGTATGATTTCATAGGAAATACCGTGTTTACGCAGCAGCCCAGCTTCCTCGCCGACTCGTCCAAAAATCGTAGGGTCTCCCCCTTTGAGCCGGACGACTGTTTTTCCTTCCAAGGCTAAATCCACCAGCAGCTGATTAATATCCTCTTGCTTCATGGTGTGACGATCTGGCAGCTTGCCGACATATATTTTTTGGGCCCCTGGCTTCATCAGTCCCAAGAGACGAGGGCTTGCCAGTCTGTCATATACAATGACATCGCCCAGTTGAATGCATTCCCAACCTTTGACCGTAATTAATCTCGCATCTCCGGGTCCTGCACCTACTAAATATACCTTTCCCGCCATTTCATTATCCCCTCACCTGCGCCAGAATCTGTTCCGCTCCCTTGGCGATCAAACTGGCCGCCACCGCTTCTCCCAACTTCTGCGGATCTTTTCCCTGGAGCGTTTCTTTCAAAATAACCTCGCCATCTGGCGAGCCTACCATCCCTGTAAGACTGATTTCTTGACCAGCCCAAACCGCATGAGCCCCGATTGGCACTTGGCATCCCCCATTTAACACACCCAAAAAGGTTCGTTCTGCTACAACCGTGGATGAAGTATCTCGGTCGTTGTATAGGTTCAGCAATGCCAACAGCTCTTCATCGCTCGCTCGACATTCAATACCAAGCGCTCCCTGCCCCACTGCCGGCAAGCATGCTTCCACCGGTATATAGGATGTAATTCGGTCTTTCCAGCCCATCCGGTGCAAGCCTGCGGCCGCCAAAATGATGGCATCAAAACCTTCCGTCTCCAGCTTTCTCAGACGGGAATCAATATTACCGCGTACTGGCTCCAATTGTAGATCAGGTCGCATAGACTTGATTTGACTGGCTCTGCGCAAGCTACTGGTGCCCACCTTGGCTCCTGAAGGCAAATCCTCCAGACTCTTGGCTCCCAATGTGATCAGGCAATCACGCGGGTCCTCACGACGCGGTACAGCGCCGTTGACGAGACCTTCCGGCAATTCGGACGGCATATCCTTCATACTATGTACTGCCATATCAATTTCACCAGCCAGCATGGCCTGTTCAATCTCTTTGACAAAAAGCCCTTTGCCACCCACTTTGGACAGGGTTACATCCAATATCCGATCACCCTTGGTCAGGATTTTCTTGACGACGAATTCTAAATCCAATCCATGCTCCGCGCACAGTGCATTCAAATCCTCAATGACATGCCCGGTCTGAGTTAACGCCAGGGCACTCTGTCTGCTGCCTACCACAATTGTTCGCATGTTATTCCTCCTGATTTTGCGCAATCCATAGATCTATTTCTTGTTCAGTCCAAGCCGTAAATTCATGACGTCGTATTTGATCCAAAATTCCGCTATTCGCCAAGCGTCTTAGTAGTTTGGTCCTTTGCTGTGGGGAGCTTACCTTGCGTTTGATAATCTGGCGCATATCGTGCATAAAATCCAGATAAGGCTCGTATTCGTTGCCGAACAACGTATCCAAAGCTGATGTAATATCAGCAGTCACTGCGGGGCCAGCCCCTTCTGTGGAAATACTAATCGTCAGTCTCCCTCGTCGAATGATACCCGGCGTTATAAAATCTCCTTCTTCCGAGCGATCCGTCACATTTACCAGTATACCCCTTTGCCGGGCCTCATGCGCAACCTCATTATTCACTTCTCTCTGGTTCGTCGCCGCAAATACAAGAAAGGCTCCCTGGAGGTCACCCTCGCGATATACGCGATTTACCCAGTGGAGCTGCTTGTGATAGGCCAGGATCTTTAAATCCGGCGTTATATTCGGGCTAATGACGGTGATGAACGCCCCACTTTCCATCATCCTCTTAACCTTTCGTTCCGCAATCCTGCCGCCGCCTACAACACAACAGACCTTATTCTTACAATTCAACGCAATCGGGACAAAATGCTGCAACTGGCTTTTCACTCTCCCGTCCATTGATGAAATACAGACCAGGAATTCAGCAAAAAATTAAGAATCAATAGCGTGTAGCCAACCAAAGACCACTTTGCCATAATAAGACCTGAACGCTGATTCAATCTTTTGCTCACTAAAAATACAATATACACACACAAAGCAATTGCGGTCATCAGCACTTTGGTATCTAGCAAGAGACGCCAGCGTTCCTCGGCAATAATAGAAATAACAGCGACGACAATAGAAACTCCCAGCAGAGGAGTACCAATTAACAGCGCCATATGCGTATACCGATCCATCATTTCCAGGCTTGGCAGGCGCCTAATCGTGTCATTCCATTTCTTTACTTTCAATTTACGATGCAAAAACAGATATAACCCCGAAAACACAGCCGCTACCGTCATTGCGACAAAGCCAAGATTAGCCAGTGCAATATGAATCAGAAGTAGCCCATGTACGGTATGCCAATTGCCAAGCGGGTTGTCGATCGGCACCATCCATATATTGTTGAGCACAAGGACAGCAAAGCTAATAATATTAAGCAACAATACCGCGAATTCGGACCGTTGATAACGTGACAGAATCAAAGAAATCAGTACCAAAATAAATGAGAACAGAAACAGAAAGTCGTAGGGTACAAAAATAGGAAGATGACCTTCATTCCAGGTTCTCATTCCCATATAAACAAGCTGGAGCACTACAACGACAACAAGAAGCCCTGTACCTGTCCGTTTTGCATTCGCATTGCGACGAATTCCATCCGAAAATACAAACAGAAGGCTCAGGGCAAAAACATAAATCATTGAATCATATATAAGCATGCCTGAGGACACGTCTGTTCACCCACCTTACAGGCTGGCCGGCGCAAATGACGCTGGCAAAGACTGCGCCTGACCGGTTTTTCCATGAACCCCAGCCTCCGGCTTTATTAATGCAGATGCATCGCTTTTATCTACTTTCTGAGCAGCGTCCTCCAAACGATCCTCCAGAGCAAAAATGTGGCTAAACATATCCAGCGCCTCATTTCCCTGCTTTTGGACAGCCATTTCTTTGACACGATTGATCGGATCATGCATCATCTGATTCAGCATACTTTTCGTCAAGCGGCTTATGACCTTGCGCTGCCGTTCATCCAGCTCGGGAAGCTTGTTGAACAAGCTTTCCAGCGTATCCTGATGTATAGACTCCGATTTTTCTTGTAATGCACGAATCACCGGACGCACTCCCATCGTTTTCAACCATTGATAAAACTCGCTAAGCTCCTCTTCAATCATATGCTCGATTTTAGCAGCTTCAGTACGACGCATTTCCAGATTGCTCTCCACGATCCCTTCCAGATCATCAATATCATATAGGAAAACATTCTGTAATTCGCCAATAGCCGGGTCCAGATCGCGCGGAACCGCGATATCAATCATAAACAAAGGACGGGACTGACGACGTTTCATACTAGCTTCAACGCGACTGCGATCCAGAATATACCCCTGAGCACCAGTCGAGCTAATCACAATATCCACATCCGCCAACCGATTTATGCCTTCCTCCATCGTAACCGGCGTTCCGTTAAACTTGGAGGCTAGGTCTTCCGCGCGGGACAAAGTCCGATTTGCTACAATCACCTCAGCAGCTCCGCCGCTGTACAAATGCTTAACGGTGAGCTCGCTCATTTTACCAGCACCGAGGATCAGTACTTTTTTATCCGTAAACATCCCGAAAATCCGTTTGCCCAATTCAACGGCTGCATAGCTAACGGACACGGCGCTTTCTCCAATAGACGTCTCCGAATGGGCACGCTTGCCCAATGTGACGGCCTGCTTAAACAACATATTAAACCACGTTGCCGTAATTTTCTGGGATTGAGCCTGAAGAAAAGCATTCTTTACTTGTCCCAAAATTTGTGTTTCTCCGATGACCATAGAATCCAGACCACAAGTCACACGGAACAAATGCCGAATTGCCTGTTCGTCCTCATATATATATAAATGTTGTGTAAACTCATCACGAGGAATGCCAAACCATTGCTCCATAAAACTGCGTATAAAATAACCGCACATGTGAAGGCGGTCCACCACAACATATATTTCAGTCCGATTGCAGGTTGCGACAACTACGCCCTCCAACACACTTTTGGTAAGTTTGAGTTGTTCCAGCGCTTTGGGCAAATCCTGTTCTGCAAATGTAAAACGTTCTCTGACTTCCACAGGCGCCGTACGATAATTCAACCCAACAACGACGATGTGCATTGTAAATTCACCTGCCTAAACTATAATAAGAATAATCACTGTTCTCATAAACTATGTTAATTATATCACAGAAGTCCGAATCCCCTTCGGCTGTTTTATGAATTGTTTATGAAAATTGAATGACTTTCATGAATGTTAGCCCATTCTGTATGACTTGGTTTAGTGTAGACCACTTTTAAAACAAATAACCATGGAAATGTTCCATGGTTATGATATAGGATGCACATACGTCTCCATAAAAAAAGAAATTTTACACTAACTCAGCCAGCTTGCACTCCGGAGATTCCACTTGAAGTTCTCCCAAACCGCGAATCAGCTTCTTCGCATATGTTTTTTTCGGTTTTAGAACGGATACCAGGTAATTAATCGCCAGCTGTGGATCAACAGTTTCACCACAAGTATAGCAATCAATAGCGGCAAACCCTTTCTCAGGATACGTATGAATAGAGAGGTGACTCTCCGACAACAGTACAAGCACGGTAGCTCCCTGTGGTTCGAATTGCTTAGATTGAACGGACATCACCGTTGCTCCGCAAGCTTCAGCAGCTTCTACTAATTGAGCCTCCAGAAACTGTGCATCATTCAGTAATTCAAACTCTACACCCCAAGTATCTACGGCAACGTGTCTTCCGAAAGTAGAGTATTCCAATTCCATCTTTCGGTTCCCCCTTCCTAGGAATAAAATGTTTGATAAAATTTCATCCGCTAGGACCTACGTCATTCACTTCCCGAGGGATAACCTCTCGCAACATTCAATGTCCTGAGTGAATCCTGGTTCCTATATTCATATTCAATTTCAACGAGATTAAAAATAACATCTATATGCAGCAAATGCAATCATTTTTTTGGAATAAAAAAGCCCCTTTCGGTAAGGAAAGGAACTACACTGCATAACAATTCACTCCATATATTCAAGCCTTTTTAAGCTTCCAGTGCAAATAATTTGGAGCAACTCTCCCGAAGCTTGTGATCAATCTGTTCTAGTTCAGAGAAAGTACGCGCCAAATTCCGCTCGTCAAGTAACGAATTAATGAGATTGTATACATCTGATATTTCATTTTCGACGTCCTGATGTTGAAAAAGATGTTGCAGTTCTTGCACTGTATTTCTATATTCAAACACCAGTCTGGAGCCTTCCGCATTCTTTTCTATAATTTTGCGAACCGCACCTTCATTATAAAAATACACCATAGTGAATCCTTGATACATTCGATAAACAATACCTTCACCCTTAAAGCGAACAAATAGTTGGCGTATAAACAGGGTCAGCTGGGGATGAACTAAGCGGCAAGTCAATTCACAGACAAACGCTCCCTCTTTGGCTTCAAAAAACAAATGAACTTCCTCACCTGCAATATGCTCCAGAACGATTTCCTGTCTCCCGTGATCCAGAACTTTAATATGATAATGCACTTGGGGATCATCCACTGCCTGCAAAAATTCGTCCATTTGGTTTTCTGACAAGGTCAAAGTCGTTTTTACATACTCTGTGGCTAACCGCTGTGCCATACCAATCTCCTCAATTCTATCCTGTACCTTTAGTGTAAGCTTTGTGCTTTATTATACATCAGACCTGCAGCGCTTTTCTTGCGCACTAAATCATAAATATCCGCCGTTCCTAGGAAATAAACGGAATATAACAGAACCGTGGCTGTATTATCCTCCATATGCTCACTTTTACACTTAAATTCCGCGATTTCCTTTAGTTATTATATATAAATCCTACCCATTTAGTAAGTTTAATGTTTTTGAATCCAACTTCACGAAAAAAGGACGCCCTCAAGGACGTCCCTAGCCTTACAATTCTGTCTGCTCTTCGTCGTCATTCTCTATATAACTGGAGATGACCGACCACAGCTCTTCCTTGCCCATACCTTCTTCGGATGAAAAGGGGATAAACAAACCCCCGGGAAGTATACCGAGTTCCTGCTTGATTACTTTATAGTGCTTTTCTCGCCGGGTTTTAGGGATTTTATCTGCTTTTGTGCCTACAACACAGACCGGAAGCCCGTTATGGCGCAGCCAGTCGTACATCATGATATCATCCTTAGACGGTGGGTGGCGCAAATCTACCATTTGCAGCACCAGCTTAAGCGGCTCACGTTCCAGCAAATAAGACTCAATCATCTGCCCCCAAGCCTTGCGGGACGTTTTGGATACCTTAGCATAACCGTAACCAGGAAAATCGACAAAATAGAGATCATCATTAATCCGGTAATAATTAAGTTGCTGGGTTTTACCTGGCGTAGAACTGGTACGCGCCAAATTTTTACGGTTAATCATCCGATTAATCAGTGATGATTTTCCGACATTGGAGCGCCCTGCCAGAGCAATCTCTGGCAAAGCGTCCACAGGAAACTGGCTCGGGCCAACCGCACTTATTATAAATTCTGCTTTTGTTACTTTCATTATGTCCTTAATTCCTCTCTAATGTACCCTTGCCTGATCAACCAAAGCATGCTTTAACACCTGATCCATATGGGCAACGGGAACAAATTCAACATCCTGCCGGATACTGTCGGGAATATCCTTCAAATCCCGTTCATTATCTTTGGGAAGCAGAATTTTTTTGTAGCCTGCCCGATGGGCAGCCAGCGATTTCTCTTTTAAACCACCGATCGGCAGTACGCGACCGCGTAGCGTAATTTCGCCCGTCATAGCTACATCCTTGGATACATGACGGTTGGTCAGAGCCGAAATTAATGCGGTAGCAATCGTAATTCCTGCAGACGGGCCATCCTTTGGAATTGCTCCCTCAGGAATATGAATGTGGATATCATTTTTCTCATAGAAGTCCAATTCAATGCCCAGTTCGCCTGCTTTGGAACGAGTGTAGCTAAATGCCGCCTGTGCGGATTCCTTCATAACATCTCCAAGTTTACCTGTAAGAATCAGTTTGCCGCTGCCAGGCACGACCGTCACTTCAATCATCAGTGTTTCACCACCGACCTCTGTCCATGCCAAGCCTGTAACCGTACCGATCTGATCCTCCAATTCTGCTACACCGTAACGGAATTTGGCAATACCCAAATAATCTTTCAAATTATCCGGTGTGATTTCAATCGGTCCTTCGCCACCGGATACAACTGACTTCGCGGCCTTGCGGCACAGAGAAGCCATTTGCTGTTCGAGATTACGCACACCGGATTCACGGGTATATTCACGAATAACACGCAGCAGCGTATCCTCCCCAATGATCAACTGATCCTCTTCCAAGCCATGCTCTCTCTTCTGCTTGGGTAATAAATACCGGTTGGCAATTTCCAGCTTCTCCAGCTCGGTGTAGCCGGGAATATAGAGCGTCTCCATCCGATCCATCAGCGGACGCGGGATATTGTGTGCAGCATTGGCTGTCGTTACAAACATCACGTTGGAAAGATCAAACGGCAACTCTACAAAATGATCGCTGAACGTGTTGTTTTGTTCAGGATCAAGCACTTCGAGCAATGCCGCCGATGGATCGCCGCGGAAATCAGAGGCCATTTTATCAATCTCATCCAACAAAAAGACTGGATTAGATGTTCCTGCGGTCTTCATTCCCTGAATGATCCGGCCCGGCATCGCGCCAACATAAGTCCGGCGGTGACCACGGATTTCCGCTTCATCTCGTACACCTCCGAGAGAGATGCGAACAAATTCCCGGCCCATGGATTTGGCGATCGAGCGAGCCAGCGAGGTCTTGCCGACTCCTGGCGGACCTACGAGACACAGAATAGGTCCCTTGATGGTCTTCACCAGTTTGCGTACGGCCAAATACTCCAACACCCGCTCCTTAGGCTTATCCAGCCCATAGTGGTCATGATTGAGTATCTCCTCTGCTTTGGCGATATCGAGATCATCATCGGTAAACTTATTCCACGGCAAGCTTAACAGCCAATCGACGTAATTGCGGATGACACCACCCTCGGCAGAGCTTGCTGGCATTTTTTCCAGACGGTCAATTTCCTTTTCGACCTTCTCCTTCACCGGAACAGGCAGCTCCCGTTCACTTAGCTGGTTGCGTAGTTCTTCAACTTCTCCTGCGCGACCTTCCTTCTCGCCAAGTTCCTTCTGAATGGCCTTCATTTGTTCACGCAGATAATACTCCTTCTGCGTCTTTTCCATCTGCTTCTTCACACGCTGGTTGATTTTACGTTCCAGCTCCAGCACTTCACGCTCATTATTCAAAATATCTAGAAGCTTCTCCAGACGCTGAGTTACGTCGATCGTCTCCAATATATCCTGCTTTTCCTTAATTTTGAGCGTCAAATGGCTTGTAATCACATCTGCCAGCCGTCCTGGTTCCTCGATATCAGATACCGCAGCGAGAGTCTCCGGCGTTACCTTTTTGGACAAATTGATATAATGCTCGAACTGAGTTAATACAGTGCGCATAAGCGCATCCGTTTCAGGCTGTACGATTTCTGCCTCGTGCAGCTCTTTCGCCATTACCTCGTAATACTCTTCATTGTCCGTATATTGAATAATCTCAGCGCGTTCCAGCCCTTCTACCAATACTCGAATGGTTCCGTTGGGAAGCTTGAGCATTTGGCGTACTTTGGCTACCGTGCCGACTCGAAAAATATCCTCTTGTGTGGGTTCTTCAATATTAACTTCTGATTGAGAACACAGGAGAATCAAATTGTCTTCAACCATCGCTTTTTCCAAAGCCTTGACCGATTTTTCCCGGCCCACATCGAGATGCAGAACCATACTCGGGTAAACCAGAAGTCCTCTTAAAGGCAGCAAAGGAAAACGACGACCTTTTGTCTTGGTGGGTCCCATCGCTTTCGCACCTCCAGTGATTCTCAGGTTCCGGATTTTACAATCCTCACGTTGCTATCTTTCATATTTTATCAAATGTTTTATAAAAAAACCAATGAAAGACTAGTTCATTAGCAAGATCCTGTCTCAGAAATCGTCCCATTATGCGTACCATCCGCCTGTAACAAGGAGGATTGGGAGGGACGAAAAGTCTCAATTGGCGCATGTACAGGCGCATCTGTCGTCATCTCTTCCCCAAACACATGACGGAACACTTCCGTCACCGACTGAACCGGGATGACTTTTAGACCCTCAATGCTATCAAAAAGAGCTTGCCAGTTATCCTGTGGAATGATCACTTTTTTGGCCCCGGCTTGAAAAGCAGCTTCCACCTTGGCTAATACGCCGCCAATTGGCTTGACACGACCATGGATGCTGACCTCGCCAGTCATGGCGATTTCATGATCCACCGGAATTCCCCGCATGGCCGAGGCAATAGCTGTTGCCATCGCAATCCCTGCCGACGGACCGTCAACTGGCGTCCCCCC
>NZ_JCAJRU010000190.1:0-10176 GCF_059447605.1 Paenibacillus sp. N119s
TGCACATACCAAGCCTGTACCGAATTCCTTGGCAATCAAGCGAAAAGCAGGGTTGCACACGCCTGCCATCGGTGCCAGGACGACTTGGTTTTTCATTTCAATATCGCCGATTTTCAACATATCTATTCCCCCCTTTATTCCTTCTTTTATATCGTATACTTATCGTTAATCCGTCAATTCCCGGACTTCAATCTCTAGCGTTTGGGCGATGATGTTCAGCATATCTGCGTCTACTGTACGATTACCTCGCTCCACAGCACCTAATACAGTCAAAGATATGCCGGTTCGGTTTGCCAACTCCTGCTGGGTGAACCCTTTTAGCTTCCGAAAGGCGCGGAGTCGTTGCGCCAGCTGCAAGTTTTCCAAAGCTGTATGCCGTCCTTTCCATCCACAGAATTCAATGCTGTATGCACGATACTGTACAGACCGGACGAATCTTGGCTCGGAATAATGTCAGCCAAAGGAACCAGCACAAAAGCACGCTCCAGCATACGAGGATGAGGAAGTTCCAAATCTGGCGTAGCCAGTTGTGCCGCTTCCATCCACAACAAGTCAAGATCAATGGTTCGTGGACCGTTAGGAATATGCCTTACCCTCCCCAAACGACTCTCCACCTCCAGCATATAAACCAAAAGCTCCTCTGGAGCAAATGTTGTAGAGACGGCTACCGTCATGTTCAAAAAAGAAGGCTGATCCAGATAGCCAACAGGCTCTGTTTCATACAGGCTGGAGCAGCGCAGCACTCGTATCGCTGGATGTTCGTCCAGTGCGGTAATGGCCTCATACAGGGTATGCTCACGCTCCCCCAAATTAGCCCCTAAAGCAATATAAGCCTCTGATGCCTCAGAGGTCGAATGTGCATTCATGTATCGTTCCTACTTTCTTGCGCGATAAAGCTCAACCGTCACACCCTCAAAATGAATATCAAACGGCGGATGCGGCTTCGTCACTTTGACAGTCAGTGCATTGACACTAGTATAAGTGTCCAGTAGGGAAGATGCAATACGTTCGCCCAAAGCTTCAATCAATTGGTAAGATTCCTTTTCTACGATATCCTTCACGGTGTAATGCACCTCAGCATAATTAACCGTTTTGTCCAAAGCATCTTGCTCACCCGCCTCACGCAGATCAAGCTCCAGCTCCAAGTCTATATAAAAACGCTGCCCCAGCTTACGCTCCTCCGGGAAAACGCCATGATATCCGTAATACTCCATGCGATGCAATTTCATTTTATCCATCTTGGATAGCCCCCTGTTTTTTGATTTTCTCTAAATAAGCTCAACTAAAGATGTACATAGCGCTCGCCTTTGCAACGGGATTCTTACAGTCATATGTTTTACTAATTCAAAGAATATCGTTGCAACAGCGATCGTAGAAGCAAAGGATTTGTGAAGCGGGCTTTACCCACCATAACTCAGTGGATTTTTAGACCCGTACACCATCGCATCACACATACGCACGGTGCGCTTGATCTGTGCCACATCGTGCACACGCACAATCTGACACCCCTGGGCAATGCCAAAGGCGACGGTGGCCGCAGTGCCCTCCACCACATCATTCACAGGCAAATCCAATGCTGTACGGATAAACCTTTTGCGCGATGTAGCCAATAACAGCGGATACCCCAGTTGACTCAATGTATCAAGAGAAGTCATGGCATGAATATTTTCATCATAATCTTTGGCAAAACCGATGCCTGGGTCTAAAATAATCTGCTCCTTACGTACCCCTGCGTCCAGTGCTAACTGGATACTTTCTTTTAAATCGGACAGCATATCAGAAACCAAATCGGTATAGTTACGATCGTGACGGTTATGCATCAAAATGACCGGACAATCAAATTCCGCTGCTACACGTGCCATATCGGGATCTGCCTTAAACCCCCACACATCATTGATGATGTGTGCGCCTGCTTCAAGCGCCTGTCTAGCTACTTCGGCTTTGTAAGTATCCACAGATAACGGGATGTGCGGTGCAATTCGATGGATCGCCTGGACAACCGGAATGACCCGAGCCAGTTCCTCTTCCACACCTACTGGTTCATGACCCGGGCGAGTAGACTCCCCGCCAATATCAATGATATTCGCTCCATCCTCCACGAGCTTCAACGCATGCAAAACAGCAATCTCTGAATTATAATGCAATCCTCCATCAGAAAATGAATCTGGGGTTACGTTGAGGATGCCCATAATCTGGGTAGAATGTCCGAGTGTAAGCTCGGCCTCCCCCATTCGATAGCTGCGTTCATAAAGAGTTGGTATATTCACTTCATCCCTGCTTTCTGCCTATAATCGTGCAACAGCAAAGCCGTTATGGACTCGGTCTCTGCCAAGGGAGCCGATAAATGGATCGCTATTCCCCCCGGCTCCAATAATAAATTCACGGGTCGTATTTCTTGTATAGAGTTGGTCATAAAAATTTCATCAGCCTGTTTCAGCTCGTCCCAATGGTATAGCCCTTGCTCACATGGAATATCTCGCAAATGCGCAAGCTCCAAAATAAACTCACGAGTAATACCTGGCAAAATTCCAGTAGACAAGTCAGGAGTATACAGCGTATTGTTTCGCACAAAAAACAGATTACTGACTATTCCCTCTGCCAGAAAACCATTGGCCGTAAGCATCATTCCTTCAGCCTTATAACGAACAGCCTCGACATACTGCTGAAGTTCCCGCTTCGCAAAAATATTATTCATATAATGGAGCGACTTTAATCGAACCTCACCCTCCGGAGTGTTTCTAGGGGTTCGCAGCAACTGAAGCGCCGACGGCGCTGAGGATTGCCCGGTTTGAGTATTTGTAGAAGGCAGCGGCTTGGCGAACAAAATATGGTTGGGCTGCGTATAGTCACCGGATGGCAAGCCTAGGGCCTCTTCACCCGCTGATACAGTGTAGCGGATATAGGCTTCATCCAGCCCATTTGCCGCCATCAGATGCTGGATATGTTTCGTAAGCTGCTCCCCATCCGGTTGAAAAGGAATGCCGAGCATTTGGCAGCCTTCCTTCAGTCGATGCAGATGCCGATCCAGCAAAAATGGAACACCTTTATAGGTACGGAATGTTTCAAACAAGCCCATACCGTATAAAAAGCCGTGATCACTTACGTGAATCACGGCTTTTGCGACTTCCGTGAGGACGCCGTTAACTCCGATATATTTCATAAATCAGACGCCTACCTTGCGTTTAAGAAAATTGCGCAACAATTGATGCCCGTAGTCGGTAATGATGGATTCGGGATGGAACTGAACTCCCTCTACAGCAAATTCCTTGTGCCGTAACCCCATAATTTCGCCCTCTGCAGTTTCAGCGGTAATCTCTAGACATTCAGGCAGACTCTCGCGCTCTACCAGCAATGAGTGATACCGGGTTGCCGTGAACGGAGAAGGCAAGCCCTCAAATACTGAAGTATTGTGATGGAGAATCGGTGATGTTTTGCCATGCATGAGCCGATCAGCGCGGATAACCTTACCCCCAAATGCCTGTCCGATGGCCTGGTGACCGAGACACACGCCGAAAATCGGAATCCGGCCTTTAAAATGGTTGATCACATCCAGCGATATTCCCGCCTCATTCGGCGTGCATGGACCCGGCGAGATCAAAATATGCTCTGGTGCAAGCTCTTCTATGCCTTTCACATCAATCTCATCGTTCCGTTTCACGGTCACTTCTTCCCCAAGTTCACCCAGATATTGCACAAGATTGTACGTAAACGAATCATAATTATCAATCACCAAAATCATACGACTCACCCTCCTGTGATACCGCTCCTGCTCAAAGCGGCTTCTTCTTCGCCACATTGTACCGCCTTCATGACAGCTCTGGCCTTGTTCCAACACTCCCGATATTCCCTGTACGGGTCTGAATCAATGACGATACCCGCACCCGTCTGTAAGTAGGCAGTGTTCGCCTTAACAGCTAGTGTTCTTATTATAATATTTAATTCCATATTACCATTATAGTCAATCCATCCAAGGGACCCCGTGTAGGGACCTCGTCGGACGGGCTCTAATTCTTCAATGATTTCCATGGTGCGTACCTTGGGCGCTCCTGTAATAGTTCCGCCAGGAAAGGTAGCGGCAATTACGTCTATAGCTGTACGACCCGGGGCTAACTTTCCCTCGACCTGAGAAACCAAATGCATCACGTGCGAATAGTATTCGACAGTCAGCAATTCAGGGACATGCACCGACCCGTATTCAGCAATCCGTCCGATATCGTTACGCTCCAGATCGACGAGCATAATATGTTCGGCACGTTCTTTTTCGCTGGATAGAAGCTCAGCTGCCATAGCGGCATCTTCATCCGGTGTCAGCCCCCTTCTTCTCGTACCTGCAATAGGTCGGGCGCTCACACGTCCATCCTCCAGTTTCACTAGCAATTCCGGTGAGCCACTGACAATCCGTAAATCTGACATACGCAGCATCCCCATATAAGGGGATGGATTCAATAAACGAAGCCATTCATATATATGCTCAGGAAGGGCTGTAAGCGTACGTTGCTGGCGAATCGACAAGTTCACCTGAAATACATCCCCTTGGGCAATATATTCCTGCACACGTTTCACGGCATGTTCAAAGTCCTGTTGGCTGAAAGCTGTTTTCCAGCCTTCAGATTCTTGATGAACAGCCTCTAATCCTGCTTCGGATAGTCGAGCACAACGATGAGGATAAGCTGGATCAGTCTCTCCTGCGTGTATGATGTTATTCCACTGAGTCAGCATGTGTTCTGCACGTTGGGCCGCTTCCGCATAAAGCTTGCCAAGTATAGGTGCGGTTTCATCTAACATAGTCTCATTCGCCAAATCAGTCTGACTGCTGAGGTTACTAGAGTGGGCAGGATTAGGCATATGAACAGCACAATATAAGCATGATGCTTCGTGATCATAAATCCATAACTCATTCACCCGCATCCATACATAATCAGGTATATCTGTATCGTCTGCAGCTTGATTGGGCAAACGCTCCAAGGAGCGGGCTACATCGTAGCCCAGGTAGCCCACAAATCCCCCAGAGAAAAAAGGTATACCAGGTACACGTGGCGCACGGTAAGAGGAGATCCAATCGTTCATGACTGTCAAAGGTTGTCCATGTATATCAACATGCTCCCCGCTTTGCAGATCAGTCCAGACTGCATGCTCCCCCTTGCCTTCCAATACAGCCACCGGATTCAAGGACAGATAAGTATACCTTCCACCCTTGGCGCTCTCTAGCAAGAAGGCATATGGTGACGAGTCCTCCCAAGCCTTCCGCCACGATGACGGTAAGCCGCTAACGGGTAATGAGTACTCAGCAATATAGGGCAGCATGCTCCAGTCTTCCTCCTGCCAAGCCTGCCACTGCGCTTCCGTTACTCTAGCTGTCCATTTCATCTGTGTGTGCTGCCCCTTCCCTTACTTTGCCAAAAGTCTGCATTCTTTTCCTTACAAAGAAACCCCCATCCCCCGGTTACAGGGAAATGAGGGACTCCTTACGTATAGTATACACAATTACGACATAATTACAGCTCGAAATTGTATAGTGGTGTACTCAGGTAACGTTCGCCATTACTTGGAATAATGACAACAATCCGTTTGCCCTTGCCCAATTGCTTAGCAAGTTTCAAAGCTGCGTGAACAGCTGCACCGGATGAAATACCGGACAAAATGCCCTCTTCCTTGGCAACTCTACGTGCTACCTCGAAAGCTTCATCATTTTCTACATGAAAAATTTCATCATAGATGTCGCGGTTTAAAATTTCAGGAATAAAGTTGGCACCCAGTCCTTGAATTTTGTGAGGTCCTGGCTTGCCGCCTGCCAGCAATGGTGAAGAGGCAGGCTCTACAGCCACAATTTTAATATCAGGGAATTCCTTCTTAAGTACTTCTCCGGCACCAGAAATGGTTCCGCCAGTACCTATACCTGCTACAAAAGCGTCCAGAGTACCGCCAATAGAACGAATCGCTTCTACGATCTCAGGACCCGTTGTTTCACGGTGAATTTTGATATTGGCTTTATTCTTGAACTGCTCGGCAGCAAAATATTCCGGATTCTCGCTCAACAGCTCTTCCATTTTCTTAACAGATCCGTTCATACCTTCTGAGCCTGGTGTTAACACAAGCTCGGCTCCGTAAGCACGCAACAAATTACGACGCTCTATACTCATCGTTTCTGGCATAACAATTACGGCTTTATACCCCTTCGCAGCAGCAACCATTGCCAAGCCGATTCCAGTGTTACCGCTAGTTGCTTCAATAATGGTACCGCCCGGTTTAAGCAGACCTTCACGCTCAGCTTCTTCCACCATACTAATCGCAATACGGTCTTTTACACTGGAGCCTGGGTTCTGATATTCCAGTTTCAGATAAATTTCAGCGCTATCCTCCGGTACGATCCGGTTGAGGCGAACGAGGGGCGTTTCTCCGATAAGGTCGGTGATGTTATTAACAACTTTAGCCATGATAATTCCTCCCTGACTGTAGATGATATATTAAAAATTGCGAAATCATATAGCAGATGACTCTAGGTAAATCATTGTTCGTTTTATGCCGTTCATTTGATTTCCGATAAAAATAGTTGGTTTTATACGCTAATCATAACAATCTTCAATTCCAATGTCAATACAAGTAAATAAGCTGGAACGCCGTTTACCCACGTTATCCGCACCTGTTTCCTTCAAAGCAAGCTCCTTTTACGATCTTAGAGAGAAGCGGAAGACGCCTCTTTCCCAGATAAAATACGCGCTCCATATTTATCACGCAGACTCTTCTCGACCTCTTCCAAAGGAGCGGCTTGTGCTAGTGCAAGAGATCGGCGAATCTGCTGACGAATCTGCTGCTTGTCCGGGGAGTTCTTGAGTCTGACATCCTGTACATAAATGACCGCATAGCCATCGTTTAGGGAGATGGGACCTGCAACGTCCCCGGAGCTTAGTTCTCTCGCCGCCTTCATGACCGCCTCCGGTTGAAATGGATCAAATTCATCCACCCATCCCAGCTGTCCGCTATGATCCTCGCCGAGAGGGTTACCTGAACCTGAATGCTCTCGAAGCAGCGTGTCGAAACTTTCTCCTTGCTTGACCCGATCCAGCAACGCCTCTGCTTCCTCCGCTTTAGCCACATAAAGGGCTGCCAGTTTGATCTCCTTACCAGCGGCAAATTCCTCAGGGTGCTGTTCCCAATACTCGTCAATCTGGGATTCCTCAACCTGAATACCTTCGGTAGCTATTTTCTCCAGGCCAATCCGGTACTCCGCTTCATTTCGCAAATCAACCGGATCTAAGCCAAACTGTTGCTGCATCTCCTCAAAGTAGGCTTGTTCTGAGTCGTACCCTTTACTATCCTGCTCCAGCACCTGCTGTAAATCCTCTTGGGTGATCTTGATACCGAGACGCTTGGTTTCAGCCTGCACGGCTTTACGATTCAACATTTGCAACAGCGTATTCGTTCCATATCGCTTTTTCAGTTCCGCTACCCACTGTTCCTCCGATATGCTTTCCTGACCCATCTCCGCCACAATATGATCGCCGTCATCCTTGCTTACATCACCCGGCTTTAACAGCCCCCGAAGCATGATAAGACCACCCAAGGCGGCGACGCTAACGGTCAGAATAATGACAGCTGTCCATAATCCTTTTTCCCGTGTAGTCATCGCTTGCACCGCCCATCCGGTTAGGCCTTGGCTTGATCTAACAGACTTTGCAATTCATCCTTATTAAACTGATAAGCCTCATTACAAAAGTGACACACGACCTCAGCCTGTCCTTCTTCCTCAATTAATTGCTTTAATTCACTTTCTCCCAAGCTGATCAATGTTTTTTCCACACGCTCGCGTGAGCATTCACATTGGAAATGAATATCCATTTCATCAAGAACACGAACGTCCGGCAGCATCCAACGCAGCATTTCTTCAAGCTCCAACCCTTGATCCAGCAGAGCAGTAACGGGTGGAATGGAGCCGACTGCATTTTCAATGGCAGTAATCTCATCATCACTCAGGCCTGGAAGCAACTGAATAATAAACCCGCCAGCCACAATAACGGAGTTATCCGTATCTACCAGCACACCCAGACCGACCGCTGACGGAGTCTGTTCGGATTTGGCAAAATAATAGGTAAAATCCTCACCGAGTTCGCCAGAAATAATCGGAATACTGCCGCGGTACGGTTCTTTTAGCCCCAGATCCTTGATAATATGAATGAATCCCTCTGTACCTACGGCACCCGCTACATCCAGTTTGCCCATACTATTGCTTGGCAAATGCACATGTGGTTCGGTGACATAACCTCGCACTTCCCCTACAGCGTTGGCATCAACGACAATTTGTCCAATTGGTCCATCGCCTTTGACTTGAATGGTCAGTCGTTCATTGCCTTTTAGCATAGAACCCATAATTGCACCCGCTGTGAGGGTTCGTCCCAATGCAGCGGTTGCTGTAGGATAAGTATCGTGTCTTCTCCGCAGTTCCTCTACCAATTGAGTTGTCCGAACCGCAAAGGCTCTAACCCTTCCATCCATGGCGGTGCCGCGAATAAGTCGATCCTGCTTATTTTCCATAATTGATATCCTCCCTATAATCCAAGGCAGCTATGCTGCTTATTTTCATTAGTATTTCCTCATCCTTGAAGCATCATTTCCTACTATATAAACAACCTGCATCAACAGATACGCGAATTGTTCAAAAACGTAACATATTTCAGTATAGACGAAAAACGCCGCTAATCCAAACCGATAAAATCATCGGTTCGACTCAGCGGCAGCTTGGTTCTACTTTTTATTCAGCGTTACGTTGGTAAATGATGCGTAATCCTTCGAGAGTCAACATCGGCAGCACTTCCTGAATGCTTTCCGTCTCTGATGCGATCAGCTCTGCAAGACCTCCGGTAGCAATAACCGTGGGTTCCGCCTGCATTTCTTCCTTAATGCGCCTCACAATGCCATCGACTTGCCCAGCATAACCGAAAATAATCCCGGCCTGCATTGCATGGACCGTATTCCGACCAATAACCTTTTTGGGTTTCTCCAGCTCGATACGAGGGAGTTTGGAGGCCCGTTGATACAGTGCCTCCGTCGAAATGCCGATACCCGGCACAATGACTCCACCCAGATAGTTTCCCTTGTCATCAATACAATCAAACGTCGTTGCTGTTCCAAAATCCACTACAACAAGCGGCCCACCGAACCGTTCTACAGCCGCAACAGCGTTCACGATCCGATCCGCACCTACTTCGCGCGGGTTCTCGTAACGCAGGTTAAGACCGGTCTTGATTCCCGGTCCGACGATCAACGGCGTTTTGCCTATATATTTATCGCACATTTCCTCTAATACCCGGACCAACGGCGGAACGACAGAGGAAATAATAACTCCCTGGATGTCATCCATTAATACGCCGCCCATACTAAAAAGATTATGTATGAGTACGCCGTATTCATCGGCGGTTGCCTGTCTGGAAGTGCTGATCCGGTAGTGATGCAGCAGCTCGCGCCCTTCATACATCCCCAGAACAATATTGGTATTACCTACATCCACTACAAGAATCAATGGGTGTCACCTATCTTTCTTTGCGTTAAGGTCAAGGCTGATATCCAGGTTATGAAATGAGTATGTCAGCCTGCCTACAGAAATCACATCTACGCCACTTTCAGCCATCCCACGCACTGTATCCAGCGATACATTGCCTGAGGCTTCTGTTTTGACGTGTGGAGCTTGCTCACGAATGAAGCGAACGGCTTCCTTCATATCCGGGACGGACATGTTATCCAGCATAATAATATCTGCCCCAGCTTCCAGAGCCTCCTGGACTTGCGTCATGTTTTCCGTCTCTACTTCAATCGTCATCGTATGCGGGATGCGCGCGCGCGCTCGGCTCACCGCTTGTGCAATCCCACCCGCGCCCTTAATATGATTGTCCTTAATCATAACAGCATCGTACAGACCAAAACGATGATTTGAGCCGCCGCCTACACGCACAGCATACTTCTCCAACAGTCGATGTCCCGGCGTTGTTTTACGCGTGTCCACCAAACGTGTGGGAAGTCCCTGCAATTGATCTATAAAACTCCGCGTCCGTGTGGCAATTCCGGACATCCGCTGGAGTAAATTTAACGCCAATCGCTCCCCGGTCAAAATGGCATGAGTACTCCCATTCACCTCTGCCAGAACGGTTCCCTTTTCAATCCACTGGCCATCAGTCGCTAGCGGAG
>NZ_JCAJRU010000191.1:0-10139 GCF_059447605.1 Paenibacillus sp. N119s
AGACGGACGACATGGCCTGTTATGTCCTCGCAGACGGTCTGGATTCGGATCAAGAGCTGCGCAGCGCAGAAATGGCTGTCAAAACAGTGCTGGAAAACTTCATGGAGAAGCCCACCATGTCCAAACGGCGCTTGATGAGAGATCTGCGTGAAGCGCAGGAATGGTTGCAATTTGAAAGTCGTCGCGTTCGGCTCAAGGCCAGTTTGCTGATGGTCGTAACCAACTACAACAAAATGGTGTACGTTTCGTGCGGTAATGTGCGGCTATATCATTTTCGCAATGGAAGACTTAACTTTCGCAGTAAGGACCATAGCCTGGCTCAATCACTGGCAGATGATGGACGTATTCCAGACGAAGCGACCAGTACACATGAGGAACGAGGCAATCTGCTGGAATACCTGGGAAATCCGAATGGGGTTCATGCCCATTATGCCAAAAAGACACAGCTTGCAGAGGGCGATGTCCTGCTGCTCGCAACATCCGGGATGTGGGAGGACGTTGAGCTGGCGGAAATGCTGGGTGCGCTGGAGGAAGCGAAGGACCCGGTCATGCTGACGGATACATTGGAAGAGGTTCTGCTGAGCAAGCAGCGCCGAACGGTGAATAATTACACAGCTGCCGCTATTTATGTCAATAAAGTGTTTCAGGAAAAGCCTAAAAATCGCCGCAAGCTGATCAAACGGATTCTGATTGCATTGCTTGTTTTTATTGTGATGGGCACGGGAGCATGGATTACACTGGCACGTATGGCTGCGAATAAGGCGGCTGCGCTGGAAGCGATGATCGAGTCATCCCAGACTGCAGATGATTACGCAAGGACGGGGGATTATGCGAAAGCGCTCAAATCCTACAGTGAAGCGAAAAATGCGGCGATTAAGATTAACGATAAAATTCACAAGCGACTGTATACAGCTGAGCAGAAAGTATCTCAATTGATGGTTGATGGAGACGGCTATGTGGAAAAGGCGGACTTTACCAAAGCTGAAGCCAGCTACGAGAAAGCACGGAAAAGTGCCGGGCTATATCCACCGTTTAATGTGAAGGACATTGAGCATAAAATCGACCAACTGGACAGCTATGCTGAGACGGCGAGCTGGATGAAGGACGGAGATTTAAAATTCCAGGGTGGCGATTATACCAATGCGCTTAAGCTGTACAAAAAAGCAAACAAGGCAGCGATGGAATCCGGTTATAAGTCCGCACAAAAAGAGCTGGAAAAGAAAATAACCGAGACCAACGACAAATTAACATCCATCCAGCAGCAGCTCAAGGAGATTCAAGCTGGCAAGCTTCAGGCCAAAGGGGATCGGATGATGAAGGATCTCGATTATGAAGGAGCCATTGATGCCTATAGCGGGGCCCAGGAGATTTATCAGGAGATTGATAAGCTCGAAAGCGTTCTGGCAATGGAGCGGAGCATAGCCAAAGCGGAGGAAAAGCAGAGCGCAGAGCAGCAGAAAAATGGTCAGCTTCCTGCTGGATTGGGATTGTCTGACGGAGCGATGAATGAAATGGACGCAGGGGGCGCGGCGAATGTAGCTCCATCTTCCGCTGCGGCAACCCCGGCCACAGCATCGCAAACGAAGGCTGCGCCGACAGCTTCAGCGGGTACGACGCCCGCTAAAAAGGAAGCTTCTCCGGCTGCAAAGGGCAGTGGTACGGGAAATGGCAACGCCGCTTCGACCAAGGCGGACACCAGCAAAGAGCAAGGAACTGCTGATTCCGCTGCTAAAGCAGCCGGGGAATCTGATCCACCAAGTCAGGATCGGCCTGCGGCTGACGGAAAATAAAGTTTTTAATGTTCAATGAATGCTGGAGCCGGAAAGGAGTGAGACGTCGTGAAAGAGCTGGTACAGGACCGTTTGAGCAAGATGGACGATTTAGAGCAGAGACGTTTGCTGAAAAACATGATGGCCGGGGTATTTATGAACCTCGTTGAATATCAGGAAGAAATGACCCGCCAGCTAGAACGGCGGGTATTTGAGGAAATTGAGAATACGGAAGAAAAGTTTGATGTGTATGTGTCATTGACTTCACGTGAGGACTATGACCCGATTCATGAATTTTTATATCCTGTGCTGCCTTCTGATGCAGAAGAAAAACAGGTAGACATCAGTCAGGTGGCAGAAGTGGTTCGCGAGGGCGGGGAGATGCCGCTCTTTACGCTTTTTCTTGAGATGGAGACCGAACGAATCTCGGCACTGGTACGCAGCAAACGAATTTTCTCAGGAATGCTGGACACGGAAACCGGACACTATCCGATTCGTTTTCGTCTGGAGCATAACCGCTCTTATATTTTGGAGATTGAGCAGTTATATCATACGTTTATGCAAAATGGCATGCCGTGGAAAACGATTAATCACCCATACGCTTATAAATTTGTGGACTGTGTATTGATTGGTGGAGACGGCGAGCTGGCCGCCCATGAGGAAATTCATGAAATTACAATTTCGTTGGAGGAATTCGACAATTTTAAGAAAGCCGATGTTTTTCCGCTGTGGAACATTGAAAGGCTGGCTCTAAAGAACAGCGGTTTTCCTATACCCGCTATGGATCGTGTGAACTATGAGCATGTGCTGCCATTGCGTAAAACAGGACCAGAGCATGGCTACCTGGTTGACGGGACTGAAAGTGATATTCGCTATATCAAGCGGACAGAAGAAGAAATGACGATTGTTACGCCACGTGATAAATCTGGCGAATGGAATGTGCTGAAGGTTACGAAACCAATGACCACAAAACTTAGTCGTCAGACTTACCCGGTATTGTCCAATCGGCGGCAGGACAGCTTTTTGGGCCGCTATGCAGGGAAACAGGCCGTGATTGTCCGTGCCAAAGCAGAGATCACGCGCATCGTCAATTCGTTTGAAGCGGCACAAGGGCTTGAACTGGAATGTGTGAACATCTGGGGAGGCGCAGGAAGAAATGATATAAGCAACCTTGTAACCCAAACCCAGACCTACCCGCTTAATCCATTTGTCAGCGATAATGTACGCACAGAAGATGGCAAGCAGATCATGCGTTTGGGGTTTAGACGTGGCACGGAGGATGTTTTGTCCCTCGCACCTGCTTACATGTTATCCGATTTAATGAGCTTTCTAGTGTCGGAAGTGCAAATGTATTTTCCCGAGTACAAGTGTGAAGGAGAATGGGTGTGAATTACGTCTGGGATTTGCTCATGCGGGCGAGGGAACAGGGACTGGATGTAGATAAATTCCGCTTTGTACCCGCTGTCAGCTATTCCCCGTATATGGAGCTTAGTTTGGCAGAGTTGAATACGTCCCATTTGGAGCAGGTAGTAGAGATTAATCCATACTACCGCTTTTATTCTATTTTTCGGGATTTATTTCCACCGGATGCAGCAGAATGTCTGGAACTGAGAGAATCGCTATTTGATATCATGATTCATTTTTTGGCGGAAATCGATTTATATCAAGGGATGAATCGACGAGAGTATCATATAAGGTTTGTTCAGCGTGATATTGCGGACGGTATCTTTGGTCCGAAGGTAAAGGAAGGCTTTGGGCAATTAAACCGTGAGGATCGGGATGCGATTGCGGAAGGACTGCTGCGCCTCTATGAAACAGGGGAGGCCGTGCATCTGCTAAAACAAACGATGCGCCGCGTTTTCCATCGCTCGATCATTTACACCAACTGTGAGGAAAAAGACGAACTGCTCATATATATCGGTCAGGAGGAGACGAAGCTGTCGCGAATTAAAGTCGATTTGATTCTGGATTTGTTTCTTCCGGCACGATTTACGACGGAATTGTATTGGACAAGCCATTTTGGCATTTTGGAGGAAGATCCTACGATGAAAATAGACGCTATCGCCCTCTATTAAGGCTGAATGGCTAAGAAAGGACATGTGAACGATGAACGGACCCTATACATACAGGTTGCTAGACCCGCTCACCGATCGAAAAAGCGCTCGCAGTATGACGAAATACACGCGGGCGGAATTGGAGCAAATGACGACCTTTCAGTTGCGCGGGATATGTGATAAGGAGCGACTGGTCGAGGGCTTTGCGAATCGTCTGGCACGTGAAGAATTAATTCGCGTGATTTTGCGATTTCGGAGCGCAGAGGAGCATCTACTCATCACAAGGCCAAATCCTGGCGGTTTTGAACGCATGGAATCGGCACTACAGCGCAACTGGAATGACCGCCGGCAGGAAAGCAGCGGTATCCGGGTTCCCGCCAAAATCACCCTGTATCAGGGAGTGCGCACAGGTCGCATGGACAACTACCGGATCGAGTCCGATTTGCCGTGGCTGAGCTCTTCTAATGTGCTGCTGGTGAATGCGACAGGAGAACTGTGCGGTGTTTTGAATTTGGTGAAGGATGAGGGGCGAGCAGGCGTATATTATCTTTCTCGTCATCGCGATGCTGAACTGCGGGAGACATCCAATCATAGTTATAGCCTGCTGTTTCTACGAAGACAGGAATCAGAATACTTTTATAACCTCTACTATGGAGATAAGCCGATGCTGCCGCTGAAGCTTCAAGGTCACCGCATTCCGGTGGCCGAACTGATTATTCGGGGCACGGAAACAACCGATGCGGTACTGGCGATTGATTTTGGTACCTCGAACACCACGGCAGGTGCTTATTTGGACAGTTCCTACGTTACGGCTCCTGATACAGGCTTGAGCAGCACGGTAAGGTTGAACGCCATTAATTATGTATCCTTCCCCGGACCGGAGGGTACGGAAGGCGAATGGATCGAAGTGTTGCCGACCGCCATTCGCGTCGCGGACTGCTCCAATCCTGAGCATATCGTTTATGGTTTTGGGGAAGAGGCACTACGTGGAAGCGATGTGGCAGGCAGCCGTGCCACGGTATTGCGCGGGATCAAGCGTTGGGTCAATGACTATAAGCGAATCGAAGAGTTAATGGATTCTGAGGGGAATACAGCAACCGCTTCCCGCAGTGATATTTTGGCGGCGTTTATCCGTTATGTGATTGCTACTGCGGAGCAGCAGTTTAAGTGTCGATTTCGCAACCTTCACTTTTCTGCTCCGGTCAAGCTGCAGCCCCAATTTATTGAAATGTTTAGCGATATTTTGCCTGATTACCGGATTGAAGCGGAGGATGCGCTGGACGAAGGGCTGGCCGTACTGTACAACACGCTGGCAGACCAGATGGAACGAGGGACTTTCGCGGACGGTCAGGAGTATCAGGCACTTGTCATTGACTGTGGTGGAGGGACTACAGATTTGTCTTCCTGTCGCTTCCGGATTGAAGATGGACGGATTGCCTACAAGCTGGATATTCACACAACGTATGAAAATGGGGACACCAATTTTGGCGGCAACAATCTGACGTATCGGATTATGCAGTTTATGAAAATTGTATTTGCAGGGTATTATGCTGCGGAGACGCGTTTGCCTGACACCGATATTGATGCCCTGATCGGCATTCCTTCGGGAGATTTGTACCGTCATGTGGATGAGTTTGGTGTAGATGCTGTCTATGCAGGGCTGGAGGAACGATACCGTGAGGCAGAGGCGATTTTGCCTACCGCGTTCAAACGGTATGAGCATGCTACACGGGATGAATATCAGCGGGTGCTGAGCAATTTTCATCTGTTGTGGAGTGCAGCAGAAAATATGAAAAAGGAATTTTTTCTACGTACAGGGATCTTGCGCAGCCGCTTCGAATCCGAGCAGGTATTATCCGCTGAAAGCGACCTGAACATTGCAGTCATGGATCGTTGGCTGGTTTCAGTCATCGAGAACGGACGGTTCCGTGATGAATATGGCTTGCCTGACGTGGTGTTTAACATTCGGGAAATACAGCAGCTTCTTAAGGCAGATATCTATAATATTGTGGGCAAGTTTTTGGATGACTTTTATTTGGAGGGACGCTTGCAGGATTATTCGATTATCAAACTGACCGGACAGTCCTGCCGGATAGACGTGTTCCGCGAAGCACTCAAGGAATTTGTGCCAGGGCGCAGTATTGAGTTCCGACAAAAGGCAGAAGACCTGAGCCGGGTACCTGAGTTGAAAATGGCCTGTCTGCGCGGGGCTATCCGCTATCTGAACGCGAAAAAAATGGGGACGATTGAGCCTGTCATTACCAATCATATTCCAGCTATTCCGTATACAGTCAGCGCATGGACACATACGGGACGGGAGAAGGAGCTGATTGCGAGTTTGGAAAGCAATCGGGTACGCGGTTCGATTTCCCGGCCGTCTCAAGCAGCCGAAGTGGAATTCTTTCTAACGGCCAACGGCGGCAAGTTGCGTCAGCGTCATGTGTACCGCAGTCGGCCAGATGCTTTTGAACCCATGCCGTATGAGGAAATTGCTGGGCTGTACGGGCAGGATATCCTACAGGATGATACGGACTCCATTCGCAATGAGGAGACGAAATATTTTGTTTTTGTCGGGGATAGCCGTTGGGGTTTTTATGTAGTGCCGATTACCCGCCGTGATGAATTGCTGTATCTGGGTCCCAAACGCTTTTTTGCCTTTGAAAATGATCTCTCCGAGCTGGATTTCTTTGATGGTACTAAGTAGGAAATTAAGATTTTGCAAAATGCCGAATCAGAAATATACACAACGCTTGGAGGGGATAAGGTGCTGTACGAAGGTTTTTGGAAACGAACTTTAGCTTATATCATTGATAGCATTCTTTTAGGATTTGTATTTTTCATCATTGGCTTGATCTGGATTGTGATTCGGGCCTTGGGAGATTGGATACCGTCTCCCGCAGAAACATCTTTGCTGTCAGACAGAGCGACTTCTATTTTGACAATGAAAACAGTAGGACGGACATTGCTGAACTGGGGAGTTATATGGCTGTATTATGCGCTCATGGAATCGTCCAAATGCCAAGCCACAGTGGGCAAGCTAGCTCTCGGCATCGTTGTAGTAGATGAGTTTAACCACAAGCTTAGCTTTGCACGGGCAAGCGCGCGCTACTGGAGTAAGCTTATATCGTTCATCATTTTGTTCGTCGGCTTTATCATGGCAGGCTTTACGGCGAGAAAACAGGCCCTTCACGATCTGATCGCCCGCACCTATGTTTTGGATAAACGCGAGCTGAATTATATACTTCGCGAGCAGGAGCAACGCGGAGCCGGGATGTAAGGATATCAACAGATTCAAAGATTACGATGAACTGTAGTTTTCAATCAGGGGGAGCACGATGGATATACGCAAATTATTAGAAAAGAATCTTCGCCGATTTACTGCATTACTTGGAAGAAATAAAGCTGAGCCCACAGATGACGGAGTTATGGTACCGCCTCCCGCGCCCGGTGTGAACCGGCTATCTGTTCCCCTGAATAAAGAAGAATAGAGAAAGAAAGAAGGGGAGCACCATGTTAACGCATATCGTTCCGAAGTTTGAAAAAGGCCGTATTCTCAAAACCGAGATGCTGGAAAACCTGCGGGACTACCCCCGTAGTTTTCTGGATATCCGGTATCAGGATTATTCGGATGGCATCATTACAGGAATGAACGTAACTGTCGGGGAGCACACGCTGACCGTAGACAGAGGCATTGTGAAGCACAACGATAAACTGTACCTGCTGGAGCAGGAGTACGAAGTGCCGTATGCAGCCACGGGAAGGCTGTCGGTGTTGAAGCTGCACTTTTTAGAGCCAACAGATCGTCCGGATTTCGTCGCTCATCATGCAGATATTGTGCTGGAGGAAGAGGCAGAATTCAGTCTGGATGAATTGGAGCTCGGCCGATTCAAACTTAAAGACGGTGCCGTGCTTCGCTCGAAGTATCAGGATTTTGCCGACATGGCTACAGAATTCAATACATGGAGTGATATCCATGCCCCCTTTGCAGGCCTGAAGCAGAGTACATTGCGACCGGAAACGATGCGCTATTTCGCATCCGAGCTACTTAAAAGTGGTGCAACAGATCCGATGGATTGTATGTTTGCGTTGATGTGCCTGAACTCGGAAGTTGTAGGCAGGGAATCCATTCAGCATTATATTGCAAACCGAAACGCTACGGAATACAGAGAGTATTCTCATGCTCAGTTGCATAGACAGTTAGTTCTAATTTTAGAAGGCGCCGGACGTGGAAAACGAGCAGCAGGCCGTTGGCAGGACGGCGGAGCCGGACGGATGATTGTGGATTAGAAAATTAGGTAGAGGAGTGTGCGTTATGAAATATGAGGATGAGAAAATTTTGGATCTGCTCCACGAGATGGAGAAGCTGAAGAGGCCTAACGATATTTTAGCAGGTCCCCTAATCATTGACGGTCAATCCTATAGGTTTGAAGAGCGATCTTTCTTTAGCGACCGGCTAAAAATGCATGTCCCCTCTAACTTTACTCCTATGCCCAAGCATTTACAAAAGATTAAATATCCTCATGAGCAACGTCCAGAAATAATTTTGACAAATGATTTGGGAAGTGTGGATGTTACGCTCAATCGGGTGGATCAGACATTACAAGATGAATGGGTGAAACAACTCACTTCAGGAATGAAGGCAATGATGAAAAATATGAATCCAGCCCATGTGTTTTATGAAGAAAATGTGGAAGAGATTCATGGGAAGCAAATTGGCTACTTTGACTTTAAAAGTCCCGCACTGGACCAACCCATATACCACAATATGTTCTACTTTGAGCTGGAAGGACAGACGGTCATGGGAACATTTTGTTGTCCGTATAAGCAGTATGCTGAATGGCGAGATGTTGCCCTGCAAATGATTCGTACCATTCAAACGGTTGACGAGGCAGAAAAGGAGGGAAATGAATGAGTAACCCCATTTACACTACAGCAGATGTTCAGGTGACCCCTTATCAGTTTCAGCGTGTATTAAGTATTCATCTTATTAAACAGTTAAACGAACATGTAAGCTTCTGCATACGTGGCATTGTTTCGGAGGACAAGCTGGATCGATACGTAGAGAAAGCAGATGAAGATGAACACATCGAAATCTTCTTAAAAAGTGAAGGTAAGGAGATTCGGTTTTTCCAGGGAATCGTGACGAATATTGCTGTAAAAGCTGTAAACGGAGTACGCGAGCTTACGATTGAGGCTAGCAGTGAAACCTTAATGATGGACATTCGCCCTAAACGTCGTTCGTTCCAAAAAACAGCGGAATCCTATAACAATCTATTTTCGTATGTTACAAGTTCATATACTAATGCAGAAGTGATAGATGAGGCTTCTCGTGGCGCAGCGATCGGTGAATTATTGGTGCAATACAATGAAACCGACTGGGCCTTTATCAAACGAATTGCTTCTCGGCTGCATGCTGCCTTAATTCCAATTACGATGCAACAAGGATTAAAATATGTGATTGGTGTCCCTCATTCTAGTTCCCCTCAACCGCTGAACGAACATAATTATTCCATAAAAAAAGACTTGAAAGAGCATAAGCTCATGTCTCGTAACGGACTGCCGGAATATGGCGAGTCTAACAGTTTGAGCTATGAAGTGACCAGCAACAAAATTCTAGAGCTGGGCAGTTCCGTTATTTTTCATAAAAGAACGCTTTACATAGCTAGGGCGGAGACGGTCACCGAAGGAAATTTGATCGTGAATCGTTACATTTTACGGGATGCACATGGGTTAAAATGCCCAACCGTTTATGCCTATGATTTGTCAGGAGCCTCTCTGTTTGGCAAGGTGATTGATATTTCCAAAGAAAAAGTGAAAATCAAGCTGGAAATTGACCAAGGCTCAACTGCATCTGGGGCTATGTGGTTTCCCTATTCTACTGTCTATTCATCTCCTGATGGAAGCGGTTGGTATGTTATGCCGGAAGTAGGGGATCAAATTCGTCTGTACTTTCCGGATGAACGCGAACAGCATGCTTTTGCTGCTAGTTCTGTCGATCTTGCCTCTTCTGATCCTGTTAAAAGAAGTGATCCTGCAGTCAAAAGCATTAGCACCAAATACGGCAAACAAGTCGTTTTCAAACCAGGTGCAGTCGAAATTATCAACAGTGGACAAATGCTCATGCGCCTGACGGATGAAGGCGGGATCGAGATTAACAGTAACAAAAAAATAACCCTGTCTGCCCAGGAAGATATCCAAATTACAGGTGGAACAAAAATTATTATGGAGGGAAAAGAGGGCGTAAGTTTCATTCAATCTGGAGCCAAACTCGACATCATGGACGATGTGAGATTAACCGGGGGTAAGGTGAACATTG
>NZ_JCAJRU010000192.1:0-10044 GCF_059447605.1 Paenibacillus sp. N119s
AATCCATTCCGTCTTCCTGTGGACAAGCTGTTTGCGATGGCGGCACGAGTCAACAAAAAGCGTTCGTTTTTGTTTGTCAGCAAGGTGCTCGGCAAGCATATCCCGGTAAATCCATACACTTCTCTATTAAGTGGGGCAGCACTAGCAATCCTGCTATATAAAGAGCTTGTCCCACAGTCAGGACAACAGATGGATAAACTGATTCAAGAGGCCGTCAGAGGACTTCTTGACTCGAATTATGCGAAAGTCGCCTATGAAAAGCTGATGGATGAGCGTTTGATTTTTGCTTTTCCGGAGCCAATCAAGTTTGTTGGTTTTGCCGAGACGGCTACAGCCCTCGGGCACAGCATGTATAGGTTATTTGATGACGGTGCTACATATATTCATACGACACGCGAGGATATTCCGGACCTTCGGCCTGTTATTCGGTTTGAAGAAGAGCATTCGCACGCGGTTGATCATCGTTGCTATGCACTGAATGAGGATGCTTTTGCCGGAGATGGACCGATTGTGCTGGTAGATGATGAGATTACGACCGGAAAAACAACACTTAATATTATACGGGATATTCAGGAGCATTTTCCGCGCAAACAGTATGTGATAGCTTCGTTATTGGACTGGCGGACAGACAGCGACGAGCAGGCTTTTGCCGATCTGGAAGCAGAGCTGGGCATCAGGATTACGCCTCTAAGTTTGCTCAAAGGAAAGATAGAAATTCAGGGAGCACCGATACTGGACCACACAGAATATGCCGGACAGACCGGGAACGCAGAGCATGCGGCCACTAGTACTGTGGAGGTTAATCAAGATTCTCCTGGAATAATTGACTGCCATCTTGAAAAGGATGCTTCCACTTTTGAGCGAGTATCACACAGCTCTCTATCAACCGATGGATACGTCAATACAGCTCCTTATCTTAAATATACTGGTCGTTTTGGTCTCCAATCCACCGACAATCCAGCATTGGATGCAGAAATCGCGCGCACAGCTGAACGACTGAACCAACTTCGTTCAGGACAACGCACACTGGTAATGGGTACGGGTGAATTTATGTACATTCCTATGCGCATTGCTGCGGAGTTAGGTCCGGATGTTTCTTACCAATCGACGACACGCAGTCCGGTATATCCCCACGGTGAAGAAGGGTATGGCGTCGCTTGTGGTGTAACCTATCCCTCGCCTGAGGACAGTACGGTACGCAATTTTATTTATAATGTAGAGCCCGGTCAGTATGACGAAATATTCGTTTTGCTGGAAAGAGAGTCGGACCCAGAGCGAATGAAGCCCATGTTGGATGCATTGGCCTGTCTGGGCTGCAAGAATGTGCATATCGTTTATTTTAACGGATTAACTAAGCAGGAGAATAAAGGAGCGCGGATATGAAGCAAGCACTTATGGAGCAAATACAGCAGAAGAACATTCATCCGCCCGTACCGCTAGGCAGTTATCCTGCCTCGGATGTTACTTTTTTATTGAAGGATTTGAGCCGGGTTGCGTTGGAAAAAGGAACGGAGGATCGCGAAGAGGCGATACAGTCTGGAGTCCATTATTCAGAAATGCTGCCCGTGGAATACCAACCCACAGCAGAGTATATTGAATTGTTTCATCAAACGCTTGCCCAATCTGCCCAAAAGGTTGCATTAGCAGCAGCTTCTGTGGCTGAGATGATTGTGAGAAAACGAGGCCTGAACACGGCGATTGTTTCTCTTGCCAGAGCGGGAACGCCTATTGGCATCCTGATCAAGCGTTATATTGACTGGAAGTATGGCGTATCTATGCCCCACTACAGCATTTCTATTATTCGTGGCAAAGGC
Source organism: Paenibacillus sp. N119s (assembly GCF_059447605.1). Lineage (NCBI taxonomy): Bacteria > Bacillati > Bacillota > Bacilli > Caryophanales > Paenibacillaceae > Paenibacillus > Paenibacillus sp. N119s. The sequence continues at coordinate 1,815 of NZ_JCAJRU010000192.1, forward strand.
ATTGACCGAAATGCTATTTTATACATTTTACAGCAGCATGGGCTGGGGATTGAGCTTCAGTTTGTCGATGGCTGGACGGGGAAAGGCGCTATTCGTCAGGTGCTAATCGAGGCTTGCCGCGAAATGAATGCAGATTACGGGCTGCGCCTAAATGATGATCTGGCGGTGCTGGCTGATCCAGGCAGCTGCTCGGAGACCTTTGGTACACGAGAGGATTATTTGATCCCAAGCGCCTGCCTCAATTCAACCGTATCGGGTCTGATGAGCCGGACGGTATTACGCGACGATCTGATAGGTCCGGACGATTTTCACGGGGCTAAATTTTATGAATCTTGGCGGTCGGTGGATCAGTCCAATACGTTTGTGGACACGGTATCAGAGTACTTTCAAGCCGTGGCTGAAACGGCGGTTGCTCATGCGGAACAGATGACATTGAACCCGCCTGCCGTGACGTGGCAAGGCTTACGGGATATTGAGGCGATTCAACAGGCATTTGGTATTCGGGATATCAATCTGGTCAAGCCGGGAGTGGGGGAGACGACCCGCGTATTGCTCCGCAGGGTGCCGTGGAAAATTCTGATTGACCGTGAAGATAATCCGAATCTTCAGCATATTATGCTGCTGGCCAAGGATCGTGGAGTGCCTGTTGAGGTATTTGAAGGATTGACTTATTCCTGTTGCGGAATCATCAAGCCGCTAAAAGGGGGACAAGAATGATCTACGCAAGTGATCTGGATCAGACACTGATTTATTCCAAACGTTCGCTTGGTGTGCCGCTGGAATCCCCTGGTCTGCTGCCTGCGGAACAGATCGACGGAGTGACGTCGGCTTTTATTTCTGCACAAGCTTTGCAATTGCTCAAGACCCTACCGGCAGATGTCATGTTTATGCCTGTGACGACTCGGACCATGGAGCAGTATAAACGAATCACCGTATTCCAGACGGAATTGATTCCCGCCTATGCCGTGACGAGTAATGGCGGAAACATCATCGTCGGAAGCGAGGTGGACCGAGAGTGGAATCGGCGTATTCACGAACAAGTACGCCGCGATGGTGCTCATGCGGAAGAAGCACGTCAGGTATTTGGACAGGTGCTGCATGAGGACTGGGTCGTAAGCGAGCGGTTTTGCGATGAATTATTTTATGCTTTCGTGATTGAACGGGATCGAATGCCGCTGGAGCAGGTACTGGACAAGGCGCGGGTGATGCAGGAAATGGGCTGGGAGGTATCCATTCAAGGCCGCAAAGTATATCTGGTGCCTGCGGCCGTGAATAAACAGGCAGCCGTGGAGCATATCCGCAACCTTACCAATGGGGGAGCTGTAGTTGCATCCGGTGACTCTTTGCTGGACCGTTGTCTGCTGGATTATGCAGACTATGCGATTGCGCCGCGTCATGGTGAATTGTATCGGGAACAGCTGCGGGATCAGCTAGAGATCAATTACCGATTTACGGAAGTGTCGGGGGTTTATGCAGCGGATGAAATGATGGAATATGTTTATGAAGTACACGGGAACATGTCAGCGGCTCGTACTTCATAATTAAAATCATAGGGGACGTGGCGCTGTGAAGAAGGTCAAAGTGTATTTTAACCGCTGGTTTTCGGTGGTGTATCATTATATGAACGCTATTCGTAACAATGAGGACGGTATTCCGTTCGAGATTTATGCCACACACTCTGATCCGCAGCACATGGCACTGCAGGCCAGTGATGTAGCTGAAGTAGAGCCGCGCACAAGCGGTGTGGAGTACGCACAATTTTGTGCTGATTTTTGTAGACGGCACCAAATTGATATCTTTATTCCGCGGTGGAATATGCTCGATATTAGCAAGCATCTTTATTTGTTCGATGATATTGGTACAGAAGTAATGGTGTGCCGGGATATCGAATTGCTGGAGCAATTGATGGAAAAGGATCTGTTTTATGAATCCATCCGTCAAAAGGGTATTGTCGCGATCCCCGATTATGCCATTGCCAGCAATGCCGAGCAGTTTAAACAGGCATACGAATCATTAATAGCACTTGGGCACAAGGTATGTTTTAAGCCATGTAATGCTGAAGGCGGAATGGGCTTTCGTATCATTGATAATGAACGCAACCCGCTGAAGGAACTGTTCGGCCACGCGCTGAACCATATTTCATTTGAGGAAGCACATCGCGTATTGTCTTCCACAGAGACGTTTCCCAATTTGATGGTGATGGAACTGCTGGAGGGATACGAATACAGCATTGACTGCTTGGCTGACCGAAACGGAAAATTGTTAACAGCCGTTCCGCGTCGGAAGGCAGGTGGACGATTACGACTGCTGGAGCAGCATTCTGAGCTGTTGAAAGTGGCACAGAACGTCGCTGAAGCGTATCACATTCCGTACAATTATAACATCCAAGTAAAATATAACGGCGAGCAGGCCAAGTTGCTAGAGATCAATCCGCGGATGTCTGGAGGACTTCATGTATCATGCTTGTCTGGTATCAATTTTCCCTATCTGGCGGTAAAATCGGCTTTGGGTTATGAAATCGGTTCACTACACCCACAATACAACATTTTAGCCAGTCATATCGAGCAGCCAATCAAGATAAGCCAATCCTTACATTGACATAGATAAATATTGTTTTCTACAATATGGTAAGGGTTTACGTCAGGAGGTACAAGCTATGACTTCTAAAATGTGGGGTGCCACGATTGCTGTGGTCAGCTACCTGATTGCGCTTTTACTAAGTTATTGGTTGCCATTGTTTGTGTGTTTGGCGATTCCGATTATTTGTATGGGAGGATACAGTGCTATCATGGCTGTTCGTCATCCTCGTCCCAATCTGACCGGTTCTGTGATCCCGGTGGAACAAGAGAGGGCTGGTGAGGGACAACAACATGAAAAGGAAGCTACTGCTCTACGAGAGTGTATAACAGGACAAGCACGTTTGTCGGACCAGATGACCAGTGAATTTGTTCAGGTCATGGAATATTTGGATGTACTGGAGGACATGGTGATCTCCGAGGGACAGAAAGATGCGCTTGATAACGAGATTGTCGAGAAAGCGCTGGCTCTATTTGCACGTTTGCAGCGGGTCATCCCGCTTTTGCACGAATTGAATAACAGCGAAGTGAATCACACGGTTCGGAGATTGATTTTGAAGGACTTGAACGGACTGATTAACCCGTTTCTTCGTCTCAGTGGTGATGCCAAACGAACCAACCGCAGGACGCTACTCAACGGATTGCGAGATGTAGATAGCAAAATATCTGTAATTGTATCCACGGTGGAGCATAAGGATCTGATGGAATTACAGAGCAAAGCAGAGCTTATTCATCAGCGATACAGCAGTTCCGAATTGTAGGCGATTTTAAATTTAAAAATGCAGCAGAGCTGCACTGAATAATACTGATTAACCTTGGTTTAGCAGTTTGTTTTCAGAATAGGAGGTAGCGTATGGCGACCCCATGGGCTGAATTGAAAAAAGAAGATGAACAAAAGGTGACTGAGGAGGCTTCACAGCTGATTCAGAAGGTAGCACAAAGCGATGTTATGAGTCTGGACACCTTAATAGATGACATTGGTAAGCTGGGGGTTAAAACGCAGGAACGGGCGGGACAAACCCTTAAAATGTTGGATCGTCCGGTAAACGACCTCATGTCTGGTGATCGGGCTGAGGTCTCGAATATGATCTTAAAACTCCGGGATGAATGCGAAACGCTTCAGCAGAGTAAAGATGTAGGTTTTTTTGGCAAGCTCCTGCGTAAAAGCCCGTTGAAAAACTACATTTATAAGTATCAGTCGGTGAAGACGAACATCGAGAAAATCATTACTGCTTTGAGAGATGGCAAGGATAACTTGGAAGAAAATATCGTCAGCATGCGGCAGTTGAAGAAAGCCTCCATCGAAGAAATTTATAATTTGCAGACGAAGATTGCCTTTGGTAATCGCTTGAAAGAGCTGTTTGAAACCGAGATTGCTAAGCCGGAAAATGAAAATCGCAAGCCTCATCTGGAGCGGGGATTGCGCAAAGTGGTTACTCGCACACAGTCGATGACTGAAATGATCTTGTTATACAATCAGGCGATTGCGGCAACGGATATTATTAATGATAATAATGATAAACTGATTGATTCCGTTAATAATGCGATTGATAAAACATCGAATCTAATCACCGTATCAGCTATGATCGCGATGGCACTGGCGGATCAAGATAAAATTATTTCAGCCGTTGATGCCACTAACCGTACGATTGAGGATCAATTCAAGGAAAATGCGAAGCTTCTCAAAACGACGACCGAGAGAACAACGGATCTGCTTAGCAAGCCGTCTATGTCATTGGAGGCTGTGAATCAGGCGATTGGCGATTTGGTATCTGCTTTGGATCTGTCTGAAAAATCGAACCGTCGAATTATTGAAAGCTGCCACGATTATACAAGTAAAATGACAGCAATTAATGCTAACCTTAGCCAGCGTTTGGGTATTGAAGGAAAAGAACAATCCCCACCGCTAAAGGGTAACCCTTCTGCTGAGGGACTAAGCTCGTTTTTGAACTGATAGCTAATTTATAAGAACACAATAATCTAGGAAAAGACGCCATGGTGAGTCCAAACGGCGTCTTTTTTTGGTTTGCCAGCGGACCCTAAAGGACATGATAAACATAGATAACATTCTCGTGCATAAACTCTTAAAAAGTGAACTGACAAAGGAGAGAATGAGCGTATGATGTCCTTTATCTTGGGCTGTGTCATTGTCTATTTGCTGGTGGCTGCCAGTAGCGAAAAAGCAGATTCCATTGCGGAGTTAAATGATTCTGTGAAATAAATTTTTTTATTGTAAATCATGCATTTTCTGATAGGATAGAGTTAAATATTGGAATCCCAAAGGAGAATGCATGCTGGAATTTTCATTTGAAATCATCGACGAATCGAAAATCAACATTGTATATCAGTATGGAAGCAGCAGCTTCAATTTTAATTTATTTTTTAACTATGGTGTGTGGACGCTGCATCCTTTTGACGGGATTCTGCTACAGAACAAGGAAATGTGCCGTCTGATCGTTACAGATCTGTTGAAGAACAAAGATTTTCATGTCATGCTGGCACGCGAAAATATTTTATTGTCAACCCTGCGTACCTCGATTGATCTCAATCCCGAAACTCGGGGAGAGCGATACCAGGAACAGGAAGTTGATGAGCTATCTGAATTTGCTGAGACACATGGCTTTGAAGATGTGCTGCAAATCGAGCAGGATTCGATCCACGAGCGTATAGACTTTTTCCAAAACATTATCCAAAGGATGTATATGGAAGGATTCGGTCCGGAGGATAATGATTTTAACAAGGTGCAAGCGATCCTCCGCATTTATAAGACTGCACATGACCAACTCGGAGAATTGAGCAACTATCCCCTCAGAGGCGACGATCGGCGACGCAGATGGTAGAAGCATATTTATTAAAAAAAAGAGAGAGTCCCACGAATACATTCCACGGGACTTTCTCTTTTTTTGTAGATCAGTTACAAAGCAAGGCAGGCCAAGTGATTTAATCTTGGTCTGCTTCCCCCCTAACTCCCCCCCATTAATACCACCGAGCAAAGTATAAGCCCCGCCCCGCACCCAGAGGTATATACCTTGAGGTGGCGGAACATGGATGTTTTCCAGGCTGACAGAGATTCATTATTACGTCAGTTGTTTTCGATTGAATAGACGGCCCCATATCCAGCACGAGCAGATTTTTGAGATACAATACATACTGCACAGCGAGCGGCTTATCCAGATTGTACCGAGCACGCATATTTTGCAATACGGTCTCTGGAATGGTCTTGGAATCGTTCGAGAACGGATCTCCCGGAATGATGTGCATGATAATAAACGTTAAAGTGACGATAATCCATAACGTAATGAGCATCGTGAAAAGACGTTTTAAAATGTACATGATTTCTCCTGTCAATCAAGCTGTCTTACATTATAGAACACAGGTCAAATTTTCGTCACAAGTTTTCCATTTTTATAAGGATAAGATTCCGCTGATTCCTCTCGACGAGTATCCTGCGGTATGGTATGATGATACTCTGATAACGTGTTAACGAACTAAAGCGTTTGCCGCCTATTCTTAAATACGGGGGTCACCATTGTTGGAGGGGAATAAAATGAGAAAAGCAGCCATGTTTACGATGATGATTGGGTTGATTATGATCGTGCTGGCCGGATGTTCCGGCGGTAAGGATAACAGCAAGTTGATTATTGGAATTGATGATAAATTCGCGCCGATGGGCTTTAGAGATGAAAATAACGAGTTAACCGGTTTTGATATTGATTATGCGAAGGCGGCCGGGGAACAAATGGGCAAACAAGTGGAATTTCAGCCGATTGACTGGTCTGCCAAAGAATCCGAGCTGAACAGTGGACGTATTGATCTCATTTGGAATGGATACACCATTACGGATGAGCGTAAGGAAAAGGTGCTGTTCACGAAGCCATATCTGAAAAATAGTCAGGTGATTGTTGTTCCGGCTGCCTCCAGTCTTTCCAAGCTGGCTGATCTGGCGGGCAAAACGGTGGGACTCCAAACGTTGTCCTCAGCGGCCGATGCATTGGATGCGAATCCGATTAAAAGTAAATTGAAGCCAGTGTCCGAGTATCCAGACAACGTTCTCGCTTTGACGGACTTGAAAACCGGTCGCCTGGATGCTGTTGTCATCGATGAGGTTGTTGCCAAGTATTATATGTCTAAGGAACCAGGGACGTATAAGCTGCTTGATGAATCACTGGCTCCTGAGGAATACGGCATTGGCGTGAAAAAAGGGAACGAAGAGCTGTTGACGCAACTGCAATCTGCTCTGGGTGAGCTGCATAAGAACGGAAAAGCGGCTGAGATTTCAAAAAAATGGTTCGGTGAAGATAAAGTATTAAACTAATACGTAATGTATTGAACTAAGGGTTTAGGAGTCGAAGGTTATGAGTATGGAATATATTTTACGAATTATGAAGCCTATGCTTGAAGGGGCACAGATGACGGTTATTTTATTTTTTATTACGCTCATCTTGTCTATTCCGCTGGGATTTATCGTTACGCTGCTGGCTAAAAGTCGGTTTAAGCCTATTGCCTGGCTGATGCACACGTACATTTATGTTATAAGGGGTACGCCGCTTTTGCTGCAATTATTGTTCTTTTGCTTTGGTTTGCCGATGTTGCCTGTTATTGGGGAATATCTGGTACTTGACCGGACAACGGCAGCGGTCCTGGCGTTTGTACTGAATTATGCGGCTTATTTTGCAGAAATTTTTAGAGGCGGGATGTTGTCGATTGATAAAGGGCAATATGAAGCCTCGCAAGTGCTGGGCCTAAGCAAGTCGCAAACGCTAATTAGAGTCATTGTGCCGCAAATGGTACGGATAGCCTTGCCTGCGGTAACCAATGAGGCGACGACCCTGGTGAAAGACACAGCTTTGCTGTATGCAGTAGCGGTACCGGAACTTCTGCATTTTGCGAATACAGCTGTAAACCGCGATTTTACGATTGTGCCTTATGTTGTAGCAGCAGTTATTTATTTGTTGATGGCTTTGGTGCTTACCATATTCTTCAGGGCGCTGGAAAAACGTTTTAAATTTGAGTAAAAGGAATGTCGGATATGAACACAAACGCAATAGAAGTAACCGATTTGAAAAAATCGTTCGGCCAGCTCGACGTTCTGAAAAGAGTGAGCTTTAATGTTAAAGCGGGCGAGGTTGTAGCTGTCATCGGTCCTTCAGGTTCAGGGAAAAGTACCATGCTCCGTAGTTTGGTACACCTGGAAGATGTGACGGGCGGGACGATTCGCATCCATGATAAGGCACTGGTGGAAAACGGTCAGTACGCTTCGGCAGGTGATATTAAGAGTATTACTACCGGGATGGGCATGGTATTTCAGCATTTTAATCTGTTTCCTCATTTGACGGTGCAGGATAATCTGGAACTGGCTCCAAAGCTGGTGAAAAAGGTGAGCAAGGCTGAGCTGCGGCGCCAGAGCACCGAGTTGCTGGCTAAAGTCGGCTTGGCGGATAAAGCGGATGCGTATCCGTCCCGATTGTCGGGGGGTCAGAAGCAACGTGTAGCGATTGCCCGGGCAATGATGATGAACCCTGATATTTTGCTATTCGACGAGCCGACCTCAGCCCTTGATCCCGAGCTGACAGGCGAGGTGCTGCGAGTGATCAAAAAGCTGGCTGAGGAGCACATGACGATGGTCATCGTGACCCATGAAATGAATTTCGCAA
>NZ_JCAJRU010000193.1:0-9977 GCF_059447605.1 Paenibacillus sp. N119s
TCGAAAAATGGCACACGAAATTCCGGTTCCAAGCTTGACAAGGGGTACGTCGGGCATAAGGCAGCCAAAATGATGAAGCGCTCGAAATCCATCGAACAGCGGCAACATGCTGCTTTAGAGGAAAAATCGAAACTGCTCCGAAATATCGAACAGTCGGAAAGCCTTGCGATTTCTCAGCTTGAGTATTCCAAATCCGAACTGGCGATACTGGATCACGTCACGATTTACTACGGGGAAAGAGCGGTTTGCAAGAACGTGAGTCTGACGATTGAACCCGGAGATCGGATTGCAATTTCTGGTCCAAATGGTTCAGGTAAGTCTAGCTTGCTTCACCTGCTCAACGCTGAGGCGCTACATTATACAGGTACGTTTCAGCGGGACCCGCAGCTTCGCGTTTCCTATGTATCCCAAGATACTTCTCATCTGCGAGGAACACTCTCCGATTATGCAGCAGAGCACAGAATTGACGAAAGCTTATTTAAGGCTGTGTTGCGTAAACTAGATTTCGCCCGCATCCAGTTCGAAAAGGATATATCCGCGTTTAGCGGCGGGCAGAAGAAAAAAGTTCTGATCGCAAGAAGCCTATGTGAGGAGGCTCATCTGCATATTTGGGACGAACCACTCAACTTTGTCGACGTGATTTCCCGGATGCAGATTGAGGAACTGCTGCTTGAGTACACGCCGACCATTGTATTTGTGGAACATGATCGGGAATTTCATGACCGTGTCGCCACAAAAACGATTGAACTCGGTGGGGATTAGAATTTTATAAATCAATCGAAGATCGGCAGTCTAGGATTTTATTTTTTCGTCCTTGGCTGCCGCTTTTTCTTTTGGAGCTTTTCTAACGGGTATTTTAACTTAAAAAACAAACAACAATAATCCGTGTCCTCTACAAGATGGATAGTTTGTACCTTTTAAGCAAGCTTCCTCGCGGGTATTATTCGAGCAGAATGTGCCTAATTATAACGACTTCTATCTCTCCTATACAAGCATGCCGCCGAATCGATTACGTAACTCGTCCATCGCTCCATCAAGTTCATTCAGGTCTATGTTCCCTTTGTCTCGACTACCTTTACACTTTCGCGCCTCCAACCTGATCCCACACATCAGCAAAACGCTCGATTCCGCTTTGGCTGTTTTAACACTGGTGATTATCTAAGAAATATAGACTCTCAGCTAAAACCTCGACAATAAGCATAGTTGCAATGGATTGATATACAAGCTTTTTTTACAAAATCCATACATATAAATTTTGGAATAGCAACATATTACAGTTGACTGATATCTAGAAGGGAACTATATGGCCATGGCTGACAAGTTAAAAAAATGGCTGTTTAAACAGCCTTTACGATCTAAAAATGGCACGAACTCTGAACCAGTTAATGACGAAAAATCGACTGAGCTATCCGAAGAGCTGAGTATCACGCTTAAGGACAACATGACCCTACTGAAGCAGAAAATAGGACATAGCACGGATTTCAATCTTCGTTGTTTGAACGATGAACAGGGCAATCCGGTTCTCGCTATAGGTTTTCTTCAAGGTTTGATTGATCAACAAATTTTAACGACACTGTTGGAGGAACTCACTGCAGGTATTCGAAATGGAGATGTCTCTAATCGTAATGCTGAAAGTTGGTTGATGAGTCTTATCCCTATTGGGGGTATCACTTGCCTTGAAAATGAGCAATCACTTATCGATGCCGTTCTTAATGGACAGGCAGTTCTCCTCGTCGAAGGCAGATCCAAGGCCTTTGCAGCTTCTATCAGCGGGGGGGCTAAAAGATCTGTTGAGGAGCCAACATCGCAGACAGTAATTCGCGGTCCTAAAGAAGGGTTTACCGAGGATATTTCCACCAATATCGCACTCCTCCGGAGAAGGATTAAATCAACTGAACTCCACTTTGGTTCTCGAATTATTGGATCATACACGCAGACGAAGGTATCGGTAGCATATGTTCGAGACATTGCAGATCCAGAGGTGGTTAAGGAAATCTCCAAACGATTAGATTCCATTAACACTGATAGTATTCTCGAAAGTGGATATATAGAGGAATTTATTCAAGATGGGGTATGGACACCCTTTCCAACCATGGTTAACACCGAGCGGCCGGATACTGTAGCAGGCAGTTTACTTGAAGGACAAGTAGCGATATTGGTTGATGGGACCCCATTTGCCCTGATTGCTCCCGTAACCTTTTTTCGGTTCATCTCATCCAGTGAGGACTACTACCAACGTTATGATCTGGCATCTTTTCTTCGGATCGTTCGGATGGCATCCTTCTTCTTGGCATTGCTTTTACCCGCGTTCTTTATTGCAACAACTACGTTTCACCAGGAAATGCTGCCTACAACAATGCTCATCACTTTAGCTGCACAGAGAGAAAATACACCATTGCCAGCCCTACTTGAGGCAATGATAATGGAGCTCACCTTCGAAGTCATCCGCGAAGCAGGAGTACGAATGCCTCGTGCCGTAGGGCCTGCAATCTCTATCGTTGGAGCTTTGGTTCTTGGACAAGCTGCCGTTCAGGCGGGATTGGTTTCCGCAGCTATGGTCATTGTGGTATCATTCACAGCCATCTGCAACTTTGTGTTACCTTCATTCAGTATGGCTGGGTCTGTTCGTTTGCTCAGATTTGGACTTATGCTAATGGCAGGTTTATTGGGGTTATACGGCGTTTTGTCAGTCTTGGTTCCCATCCTCGTTCGATTAGTATCTGTGAATTCGTTTGGCGTTCCTTATATGATGCCGCTCGCACCTTTCTATAAGAGCAATATGAAAGACCTGTTTGTGCGTGTACCTAGGTGGAAGATGAAGAAGCGGCCTGTAATGATTGGGGATTCCAATCCAGTAAAGCAGGCAACGGAACAGGAATCATTTGCAGAGCAAGCGGGGGAACACGGCCGAGATCCCATGGCGTAAGGAGGAGTGAATATGTCCCAATTAGGCAGGTTTATTTGGGTCTTGGTCATATTATTCATTTTGCCGGGTTGCTGGAACCGAGTCGAACTGAATGAGCTGTGGGTAACTGCAGCTACAGGGGTAGATATGATGGACGACGGACAGTGGATGATGTCCTATCAGATTATTGTTCCCTCCGCCCTTGCAAGTGGTACCGGAGGAGGAACCGGAGGGTCTTCTCAACCGGCATCCCATGTATTCTCTGTAAAGTCCAAAACCTATACCCAGGCATTATTGTACAGCAATTTAAAAACATCAAGACGAATTTACGTAGCACATAATCGTGTTGTATTTATCGGTAAAAGAACGGCTGAAAAGGGAATGGACCGTTTAATCGATTTTTATCTTCGTAATACGGAAGCAAGGGAAATGGTAACTATGATTGTAACAGATGGACTAGCATCCGATCTATTAAAGAAATTGTTGCCGCCTGAAAAACTTCAAGGCGCAGCCATGGCTGAATTAGTCGACAAAGAGAGTGATATGTTATCGATGTTTCCAAAAGTCAGGGTATATGATTTTGTATTAAGCATGAACTCGGATTCCAAATCCATCGGGGTACCTGTCGCCGAGTTGATCGGAGAAAGAGACTACCAGAATGAGCAGGAAGCAGAGAGTCTAGATGTCTTCAAAAAAACCTCGGCCCCGCTCAAACTGGCATTGACTAAATTGGCGATATTCCAAAACGGAAAGCTTAAAGGATTTCTAAACAAGAAAGAGAGTCTGGGAGTATCTTATCTGTCTCAAAAGGTTAGCAATACTGAAGTTTCGTTCCCATGCGACGAACAACCCCGTAGGGAAATGTACTCTTCCCTGCTAGTAAACTCAACTAATGTGAAGATCACCCCACAAAAAACGAGTTCTCATTACACTATGCAGGTTGGAGTGAAAATTAACGGGACTTTAAGTGAAACAACATGCACTAAGGATATTTCCAAGACGAAGACCATACATGATTTGGAAGAAGAGATTGCACAAGAAGTGACCAGTACGATAAATGAGGGCTGGGCTAAACTTCAGGAACTTGGGGTAGATGCAACTGGTTTCGCTGACCGGATTCACCGGAGGTTCCCAAAAGAGTGGAAGACAGTGAAAAAAGACTGGGAGCGGGAATTCAAGAGGATAGAACTGGACATTCGAGTGGATGCACGGATTAAGCGTCCTGGACTCCTACAAAAGCGTATCGGAAGTCAAACCTAAACCAATTTGTATGAAGGGACTCAAAAAGTATGAGGGAAACCGTCACTAGGGTATCCGGGTTAGCTATCGCCTTTTCCTTGTTTCAGGTTGGCAGTACAACATTATTCCTATTGGGAGCTAAAGCCAAGCAGGATGCATGGCTAGCCATGCTGATCGGTGCACTTGCAGGCTTCGTCCTGCTAATCATGTATTTATACATGCATAAGCTTGACCCACACCGGGATTTGTATGAACTCCTATGCCATTATTGGGGAAAATGGGTTGGTAGTCTGGGTGGTCTTCTGTTCATCAGTTACTTTGCTTATGAAGCTTCCAGGAATGTCAGAGACATGGGTGAGCTCGGCGCATTGACATTGCTGAACAGAACCCCTACCGAAGTTATTACGTTTATAGCATTAATTGCCTGTGCCGATGTGGTATCGTTTGGGCCGAGAGTCTGGTTCCTTCTATGTCATATATTTTTTCTTCTGCTTTTTTTTGGTTACAGCACTTTACTATTGCTTACTCCTTTTACGGGACTCATTCACTTTGAGTTTTTGTTTCCTGTATTGGAGAACGGTTTAACTCCCGTAGTGAAGGCTGCCATTCCTGAGATCATGTCTTTTCCCTTCGGGCAGACGATTCTTTTTCTTGTGCTGTTCAAGCTTGTCACGGATAAACGTAAATTACAGCGGTCGATCGTCATTGTTTACTGGATCACTGCTGTGTTCCTTATTGTAATGAATGAGCTAACAATCCTAGTTCTAGGTCCGAAATGGGCAGCATCAAGCACCTATCCCTTATTTGAGGTTACACAACTTATTCAACTACCAAAAACATTCGAGAGAGCTGATGTTCTGTTTTCGATGATTCTATTTATTGGAATCGGAGTCAAAACAGCTGGTTTTATGTTTGGTGCCGTTATTGGACTTCAAACAATAACCCCTTTTAGATATAAGCCTGCGTTACTGTTGCTGAGCATCATCATATACGGCCTTACGTTTCTCTCCCCAAGGTTAACCGAATTTTTGTGGTTCGGTCTTAATGTTGCTTTGATTCAAATCTGGCCTATCTTTCAGATTGCTCTACCTGTCCTCCTTTTCCTGACCATGCTAATTCGGAAGAAAAAGAGAAGGGCTTATGGTTAACTATGGCCTTCTCAACACTTCCTTTACAGTTCATAAAGGTACATATGCCTTTACGTCTACCACTATGGTATTTTCAAAAAGCCTCAGTAATAAGATCTGGTTCTTTAGCCGTATCTGTTTCTATGACAGTGCCCATTGAAGGATGACCGACATATGATCCTTTTTCCCAATCCATGAGGCTGCTTTTTTATGGACAGAGCTCTCTTTAAGGCTGGCTTTTGCTCACTTTCTTGATATTGTTCATCCCACCCTCCCAACAGATAAAAGCAATAAAAAACACAAGCATTTGCGCTTGTGTTTTGATGAAGCCGATATATCAGATCACTCTCGAATTTTCTTGGCAATTTCCATCAATTCATCAAGAGTCATTTTAAAAGCAGAAATCGTATAAAAGTGATCTTTCGTAATTAGATGAACAACTTTTCTCTCTTTACCATTTACATAGGCAGTGGTATGGCCATTGATTGTAGTCAACTCAACGTTCTCCAACTTATAAGAGTCTTTCAATTTCTCAATGGTGGTCTCTTCATCCATTTGAGATTCAGTTTGAATGACCATGATCTCAGCACCATTAGCACCGCGATATAATTGTCTAATAACCAGACCATATTTACCTTGTTTTGCGGTTGTATTTAATAGTTTTAGCTTGTGCTCTTCAGCCACTGTTGTTTTATGCGACGCCCCCTGCGTTAGATCAGGAATATGGATATCTTCAACTTTCGTCTCAACCGGAATCTGTGATGGAGCTTTTGATTCAGCAGCATATGAACTATTTACAAAAGCAGCACTGCCTATTACAAGTGCGCCACCCAATGCTACAGCCACTAATTGTTTTTTCAATTTTAGCCCTCCTCTTAATCAACTGTCCTAAATTAGATTTAATTTCCTTTTCAACGCAAGTCCTCCCATTTTCATATCTAGGATTTTATCCCAGTTCATGCAGAAAGTCTAACGAAAGGGCACAGAACAACACATTTGTATTGTCAAAGTATGAACTCCCAAATTGTTAAGCTATACTATAATGGCAAAAAACGAAGGAGAATTGAGAGGTACAATGAGTACAATGTTTTTGATCGGAGAAATTTCCAAGCTCTTTCAAATCGATATCCGAACACTACGTTACTATGAAAGCATTCATCTTTTTGAGCCAGCATCAGTCGATGAAACAACTGGTTATCGTTATTATTCAATTGATCAATTCGAACGCCTGAACACAATTCTTTATCTCAAAGAGCTTAATATCCCGTTTATAGAAATAAAACTTTTTCTTGACAATCGTAATGTGGATCATATTTTAACTTTATTAAAAGAGCAAAAACGCAGAACAGAGAAAAAAATTACTGAGTTTAAACAGATTCAACAAAGAATTAATAAAAGAATTCAGCAGATCGAAGATGTATCTAATGTAGAAGAACTCTTCAAAATCCGGGTAACGCAGCTTCCCGAACGAATGATTGTCATGCTGAAACAAAAAATTGATAGAAGTGACAATCTGGAAATGTCGATCCGTATGTTAGAAAAAAATAGTAATATGAAATCTACCATTTTCCTCGGACAAGTCGGATTAGCAATATCTGTAACGAATCTACAACAGAAAAAATTCGATGAGTACGATGCTTTATTTCTATTCGTGGAACTGGATAAACATCTATACTCCAATGCGACTATAAAGTCTCTTCCTCAACAAAGATACCTGAGGGCTATATTTTGGCAGATGACGCACTCGAAATCACTTATATTGATTATGGACTTACACAGGATACCTCCAAATTCGTTACTGAGATTCAAATACCGATTGAATAATAGTTGACCCTCCAGTTACTGGAGGGTTTATTCTTTTAAAAAACAAATTGTAGAAGAGAGCGACATGATTGGGACGATTGTTAATGTAGCAACAATTATTATAGGTAGTGTAGCAAGAAGTATTTTCAGGAAGTATTTTCAAGAAGGGTTTAAAGAGTCTTACCAAGATATTCTTATGCAGGCAATGGGTTTGGTAGCGGCTGCACTTGGTATTAATGCGATAGCTACATATATGCCGCAAAGCCAATATCCCGTGTTGTTTATTGTTAGCTTGGCACTGGGAGGCGTTATTGGTCAGAAACTTGATTTGGAGCAACGATTCAAAAATGTGGTTACAAAAATTTCAAAAGGAAATTTGGCGGAGGGGTTATCAACTGCCATATTGTTATTTTGCTTAGGAACAATGTCTATTTTGGGACTAATAGAAAGTGCACTGGATGGGATAACCTCAATTGTTCTGGCGTCAACGTTCGGTATCGGGATCATTTGGTCTGCAGTAGTACTTTTTTGTTAGCAAGGGTCACTGTACTTGCTGGCAAATGTTTTATCTAATTTCATCACGTCTGAACTATTGACCGAAACATCAATTGTTGGCGGGGTGCTAATATTCTGCGCTGGTTTAAGCGTCCTTGGCATACGAAACTTCAAGACGATAAACTCAATTCCAGCACTACTGATCCCTGTTATATTTATCGCCTTGAAGAGTACAATAGGCTTCTAAAGTGGATCTAACATACTCCATTCTTTGGCCTCACATTAGAAAGGAATGTATATAATTTGTGCCATTCGACACTAAAAGGCCGGTTTTTTTCCGGTCTTTTCTTATGAGACACCTCTCTAAGCTAGATAAAGTTCTTTAGCTTCGAAGACGTCCTCTTGAATACTATTAAATTTGAAGTGACGGCTAACCCTCCTGAAGAGCAACTTTAATTATTAAAGGAGTCATAATATGTATATCTGTTCCCATCAAACTTTCTCCAACATTAAGGCAAAGTGTCAGATGGGTGATAATTTGGTGAAATCATTATTTCTGGTAGATAAATGTAAATCTCTGCACTATAACAACTTTACACCATAGTTGCATACCGAAGATAAACAAACTGAGGAGGCAACAAGTATGTCTTTTGGAAATGAGCTAACCTTGTTAATCTCTCTGTTGTTCTGACACTTTATTTTCTCCCTTTTTATTGAACCGCGTACGAATCTCGCCCAGCGTTTCCGGGTCACTGTGTCGCTTGGGACGTGAGTATCACTGTACCGGGCTATCCATAATGGCTAACCGCCTAAGGAGGCGTTAATTTACTGATGTATTGCCTGTATCGATAATGGGCTTATGTCCTCTAAGTCGCTCCATCCCCAGCAGGAAGGCCAAAGCAACAGCACTAATAAGCGTTTTAGACAGGTTGCCGGGATTGTTTTCATAGTCCCTTACAAGTCCAGCGATTTCCCACCCCCTACCTGTTCCAATGCCTCAGCAAAAATGCCGCGCTTCCGCTTTAGCTACTTTAACGCTGATTACGTCTAAAAAAGTGGTGTACTCCCAACAATACCCAGCTACTCTGGCTCTTTTAGCATTCGTGGTGAATGTAGGACCAACGTAACGTTGCCCCTAGCTGGCCTTGATGAAGGCAAATGAAATACCGTCAGCCTTGATCTCCTTCCAATCAATCTTTCCTTGATAACGGGATAGGTTGATCCCCTGCACGTACCTTTTTCCCCGCTTGCATTTTTGTTCTCCCCTTCTTGATTTCCACTTTTACTCTTCAGGACTTCTACTGCCTGCCGGATCACTGGTGGGATAGGTGCTCCGAGTCTACCGCCATTCTCCAAAATGGAAAGCAGCTCATTTGCCATATAAAAATAGGCGACCGTATCCCTAAAAAGGTGCGAATCGCCTCATACTCCATCAATCAGATGAGATACAGCATTGCCAATATAAAAACCTTTCGAGCAATACCGACTACCTTAATCTGAAAAGCTTCTGCTACTTCAATTATACATTCGTAGAAACTACTGTAGCAACTATTATGTGTTAATAACGGATATTGAATTCGCCGCCGCCACCATCTGGAGATGTTGCTGAAATCCTTTGATAACCATAAACATCTCGGACGGTTACCACTTGGCTTCCGTAAGTATGTGCAGTCCATCTTACAGGGTATAATGTTCCATTCTGATTACTAAATGTGAAATTATAATCACCTAGTACACGAGCATTAAAAGTGATCGTAACAATTCCCGTCATATATATATAAGGACTTATTCCTTGATCAAAATACCCCGGGTATGGGTTACTTGCGAAAAGATCAATTCCCTGTGCCTCTAGTGTCTTAGTTTCTTGTGAAGGAGGGTTAGTTGTAGTAGCAACCTCGTCGGCGAAAGCGGCCTGGGTAGGTGCTAAGAGCATAGCCATAGTTGACAGTAATGAAATTGCTGATTTTTGATATTTTTTCACAATCAAAATCTCCTTTAGAAAAATGAATTTGGAATGAAAAGTGCGCTCACTATTTCTAATAGACTGGAAGATTAGTAAAACAGTACTTCTTTCCAAAATTATCCCCTAGGTAAACGTGGTCTCAGACAATTATGCCTTAGAGGTATCTAGTTGTTAAGAGTCTTACTAAATCGGTGGTAAAATTTTTTTCATGAAGCCGAGACATTCTTATCCCTCCTGCAAATTTGTTGCTACAAGGACTTATGATACATTTTCGTCTTCTAGAAAATAATATGTGTTATGGATTATATTTTATTTTAAGACGGATTGTAATATGAAGTGCGACACCTACTGGAAATAAATAAAAAATGGCCCATGGCCGGATTCGTGTAGAATGAAGGTTCCTACACCACATTCACACAAGGAGAATCCACCATGAGCTACACAC
>NZ_JCAJRU010000194.1:0-9869 GCF_059447605.1 Paenibacillus sp. N119s
AAATATCCTTACTGCTGCGCTCGGTGGTATAGCTCTCCAGCGCACCACTGAGTGCAAAAATAAAGATCAGCATGGCTCCTTCATTCCAGTAGCCAATAGCCGCAGCTCCTAAAGACGCAGCGATCATAAGTAAATTAACATCCAAATCATGTTCCCGGATCAGGGTTTCAATCCCTTCCTTGGCTTTGGACCAGCCTCCAAGGGCATAAGACACTACATAGAGAATGACGGATAGCCATTGCCACCAATGTGACACCCCCCATGCCATCAGCATTAGCATTCCACTGCCTAGAGCAGCTTGCATCTCCTTATTTTTCAGCATGCTTTTAAACTGAAATTGCGGTTTGCGATTCGGACCAGGCCGTCCGCTGCCACTGTTTTTTGTGAGTGCCCGGTTAGAGGGAGACAATGTATCTTGTAGTCGTTGAACTGCTTGCATCATGTCACGTTCCTTTCCTTTTTTAGTCTTTGTACTTGAATTTCATTGAGAATGATATCCATTGTTAAGTGCCTTAAAATAGCACATGCTGCTACGGGAAGCCCGAAGCAGCATGTTTGGCAATGAGAATGATAATCATTTTTGCATATATACAATTATTTTGGTTTAGAGAAACTTTTGTTTTATTATATACCCTTTCTTTTCCGCTTGTAAACTGGCAATCCCCTAAAATAAAAAAATACCCGCGCAAACAACGCGGGTACCTCTACATTTCAAAGCACTCAACCACTTGAATTCAGATTACCTTCAGGCTAAAGCGGAAACTTCCACGCATGGGTATGTGTGGTCCCTGCAATATGTTGTTGGTTGGTTTGCTGTTGCAGTCTCCAACGGGCAGCGGCAAGGCGTATAGCTGGAATTGCAGGGTCTGAACAAATGACGCCCGTCAGCTCATTTTCCCAGATCCTAATGCCGTCTAGAGACGGGTGAATTTCATCTATCGCCACCCATACAGGAAGCTCAGGCTTTATACGCCGAACAGCTTCCACTATGTGTTTTATCGTATCATTAGCACTCTCATGCCCATGAGTAGAGGCTGGAATTAACTGTTCGCCAGCTTCGCTACCATGGGAAGCTGGCGATGTTATGACTTCTAAAATGACCGTGTCGGCAAAACGCGCCAAATCTGCGGCCTGAGCCGCCTGCTTGGTCTGCCATGTGCTCACCTCGGATATGTTATCGGCATTGGCCGACTTCCCTGACTGTGCAGATTGTTCATTCCATATTTGGCCTGCATTAGGCACCAAATTTGTATCCACCGTCATAAGCACGCCTACCCGATATGGAACGCACCGCAGACGGCCGCACAACGTTTGCTCGGCCACGCCGTCAATCCAGTCTCGGATGGTCTGGAACTGGTTTGCGTCAGCCGGATTGCGCACCATAATCTCCAGCCGTGGTTCCCCTCCCTGTCGCATGCTTCGCAACGCTGCACGCAGCAGGGCCTCCAACTGCATATCTTGCAGGCTTCCGATGCCCACTGCATTGTTCTGCTCAGTCAAAGCTATAGTCAACGGCAATCCGTCCAGCAACTCAAACAAACCTTCGTACTCTGTTTCCAGCAGTCCAATGATCCGTCGGGACAGGTGTTCACATACTCCAGGCAAACCCGATGCTTTATTAAATGTTGTGTACGTTTCGGATGCACGGGAACCGGGGATAAGAATGGGATCAGGCTTCCCGTCAGGAGCATAAACCTTTTGTCCCGACTCCGCCACGTCCAGATAGGCATAGCATAATTCCCTCACGCGGCCGGATGCTTGCGACAAGGGACCATGTAGGAGACTATAACCATCAAGACTGCCTATTTCTGAGGCTTCCTCTGTACTTTTACGACTTATACGTGCAGGGGCGTCAGCATAAAGCCGTATGAAGGTGTGCCTGTATTCATCGCTCCATTGCAGTAATGTGCCCATGGCCTGCCCCATATCGTTGCCGTGATTCAACATCGATTCTCCAAGTAATTCCGGGCTTACAGCCAGCAAGGCCTCCGCTCGACTGATGGCCCCCTGCTCAGCTAAACCAACCAGCCAGCCCAATGGATCTTCCTCCTGTGCAGCAGATACTTGCTGGCTTCCTGCTCTTAGCGTCTCCATAGCCAATCTCCGTGCAGCAGACTCCATATCTGGCTCTGGAACGTTGCAATCCCGGCTGTTTATGCTACCCAACAGCTCTGCGAATACATGCATCAGTTTAGCCTCCATGCTTATTAATCCATCCTTTCTTTCGTCAGGAAGTTGGCACCCGGAATTCGAGTCCCCCTCCAATTCAAGAAAACGCTTACTCATTACTGAACAACTGAATGTTACATGGACTTTACTTGTAAAGTCCCTACCTTAAACGTATTAGGCCCTCCCCATATTTATACATCTCTGTACAACTCCTATGTATGCCGAAATAAATCGCTACACTGCCGATCGCACACATGTCTATACAAAAAAGTCAGCTATAAAAAACACCCCCTTTTTCATAGGATGCTACATCCAATGTTAACGGGGGTGTTTCCTGTTTATTTGTCAGAACCAACCTTTAGCACACGCATCACATTTAATACGGCTAATAGTGTTACACCTACATCAGAGAATACAGCCTCCCACATGGTAGCAATACCAAATGCGCCTAATGTGAGAAATACAGCTTTGACACCTAGCGCAAATATAATGTTTTGCCATACGATACGGCGCGTGCGTTGGGCAATATGAATCGCCGTCACCAGCCTTGAAGGCTCATCGTTCATGATTACGATATCTGCTGCCTCAATCGCTGCATCTGAGCCCAAACCGCCCATCGCTACACCGACATCTGCCAAAGCAAGCACAGGCGTATCATTAATTCCATCGCCTACAAACAGAATCTTATCGCTCGTTTTTTTACTTGCAGACAACTGCTCAATGGCTTCGGCTTTATGCTGAGGCAACAGCTCTGCCCGTACTTCATCCAGACCTAGCTGACGTCCTACAGCCTCGGCAACTGTCCGATTGTCGCCTGTTAGCATGATGGTTTTTACCACCCCTAGCTTTTTCAGGGAAGCAATCGTCTTGGCCGCGTCTTCCTTGACCTCATCCGATATCAGAATACACCCGGCATACGTTCCATCTACAGCCACATGTACAACCGTTCCTTCATCCAGTGATCCTGCTTGCTGCCCTGCATTCAAAGCAACATGCTCCCGTTCCATCAGCTTAGCGTTTCCAGCCAATACTAGACGCCCATCTATTTGGGCCTGAATCCCGTGGCCGGATATTTCGCTATATTGCTGAACTCGCTCCGGTTGAAGTTCATGACCATAAGCTTCCCGCAGGGACGCAGCGATAGGATGCGTGGAGTGCATCTCAGCCAATGCAGCGGTCTCCAGCAGGCTTTCCTTGGTAAAAGATTCGGCAGGATAAATTCCTGTCACGTGGAAAACACCTTTGGTGAGCGTACCTGTTTTATCAAAAACAGCGTATTTCACATGATTCAGAGCTTCAAGGTAATTCCCGCCCTTGATCAGCACACCTGAACGGGAGGCAGCCCCGATCCCGCCGAAGAAGCCCAGTGGAATAGACACTACCAGCGCACACGGACAAGAAATAACAAGGAAAACAAGCGCACGATATAACCAATCTGCAAACAGTGCACCCGGCATAACAAGCGGGGGAACAACTGCCAGCAGCAACGCTACAATAACCACTACAGGGGTATAATACCGAGAAAATTTTGTGATAAACTTTTCCGTCGGTGCTTTTTTGGCACTCGCATTTTGCACCAGTTCCAGAATTTTAGAGACGGCGGATTCACTAAATTCTTTGCTGACCTCTACCGTCAGAAGTCCATTCGTATTCACAAATCCACTCATCACGCTGCTTCCCGGCTCAACGGTACGAGGCACAGATTCACCGGTCAACGCCGAGGTATCGACATGCGACTTGCCTTCTACAACCTTACCATCCAGCGGAATTTTCTCCCCCGGCTTGATCACGATCAGATCTCCGACGCGAACCTCCTCTGGGGAAACCTTCCGTACGGACTCAGCGGTCTTCAAGTTGGCATAGTCCGGTCTAATATCCATCAAATCACTGATGGACTTGCGTGAACGGTTAACTGCAATACCCTGGAATAGCTCTCCAATTTGATAAAAGAACATGACAGCCACGCCTTCGGGATATTCCCCAATAGCAAATGCGCCTACAGTAGCCAGCGTCATCAGGAAGTACTCGTCAAAGGCCATTCCACGCACCAAGCTGCGCACAGCCTGCAAGACAACATCACCGCCAACGATGATGTATGCTACTAAAAATAGAGCCAGCTTGCCTACACCTTCGACAGGTAACCACCAGGCGACAGCGGCAATAATCGCACCTATGGACAAACGTGCAATCATACGGCGCATACCGTCCGTACCATGATCATGCGAATGAGAATGAGCATGGTCAGCTTCACCATGATCGTGCACTGCATGGTGATTGTGATGCATGTGAGCATGATTACCATGATCGTGCCCATCGTGCGCGCCGTGTGCTTTATGGCTATGGCCACCATGACTGTGAGCAGCATGCTTTCCGTCATTGTGATTATGTCCTTCATCATCATGCTCATGACCGCACGCGCAGTCCTCTGCGCAGCTTGTTTCTACTGCACCAGCGTCACTTCGACTGTCCTCACGCAAGCGTCCACCAGCATTTTTGGCAACCATCCGAACATGAGGCTCAAGTCTGTTAATCTTCCGTTCTGTTTGGCGGAAAATCTCTTCTTGTTGATCCGAATTTGTGGTCATCGTCAACGTTTTTGTGACAAAATTGACCGAGCAATCCAGGACCCCTTCTATCTTACTGACTCCATTTTCAATCTTTAAAGCACAGTTAGCGCAATCCAAACCTTCCAAAATCCATTCATGTCGTTCATTTCTTTTTAGAGCATCCATAATAATTGGCCTCCAATTAGCTATATATGAGCAACTGTTCATATATTATTTGTTAAGGTCATTATATTCAGGTTTAGGGGTAAAAGTCAATGATAATAGCCCTTTTTAACGATAAAAATCAAAACTCAGAGTCAACACCAAAAGAGCGCCAATTGCTTGGCGCCCTACTTGTTGGTTTGTCAAAAATCATTGATGTGATATGTGCTGATGGGTTTGCAAAAAAATCTGCTCCACATGATTATCATCCAGTGAATAAAACACTGTCTTGCCTTCCTTGCGTCGTTTGACAATACGCAGGTTGCGCAAATAACGAAGCTGGTGGGATACCGCAGATTGCCCCATGTTCAACACCTGTGTTAAATCATGAACACACAGTTCCTTTTGGGCCAGGGCATAAATCAGTTTGATTCGTGTCGGATCACCCAGCGCTTTAAACAGCTCCGACATTTTGTATGCGATGGAATCCTCAACTAGGGAAGATTTTATGCGCTCAATTTCCTGGTCTGAACCGTGACAAGCCGGCTCGCAATCCAAAGCTTCCGTTTCAGAATTCATCCTTTTCACCCCGTGTGTTTCGACTTGATGCTCTTATTATAGCAAATTCGTAGAATTTACGAATAGCTTAAATTACAGCTTGCCCTGTAACTGAAATTTGCTTAATTCAACGTTTTTAATACCTCATCATTGTAAGGAATTATTTCTTTTATCTGTTGATCACGTAGCTTTACCGCAAATGCCGGATCAACCAGCAATGCACGTCCAACTGCAACCAGATCAACTTCCTCTCGTTCTACTAGCTCCACAAGTTGTTCCAATCTGGCCTCTACATTACCGGATTGCTCAGCCTGACGATTATTGTTATTTTCCAAATCACTCAAAAAGGCCTTCTCCAAACCAATCGATCCTACTGTAATAACCGGCTTGCCTGTTATCTTTTTAGTCCAAGCTGCCAGGTTTAGATCTGACCCTTCAAATTCAGGTTCCCAGAAACGACGGCTTGAACAATGGAATACATCCACCCCGGCTTGTACCAATGGAGCAAGGAACTGTTCAAGTTCCTGTGGTGTCTGTGCCAGCTTCTCTCCATAATGGTACATCTTCCACTGGGAGAATCGCAGTACAATTGGAAAATCCGGGCCTACTGCACGGCGACAAGCTTCAATGACCTCGACTGCAAACCGGGTACGCTGAACTAAATCGCCTCCATATTGATCGGTACGCTTATTCGTTTTGTCCCAGAAAAATTGGTCTATCAGATAGCCATGTGCTCCATGAAGCTCAATGCCGTCAAACCCCACTCGCTTGGCATCGGCAGCGGCCTGAGCAAAGGCTGCAATGATATCCGCAATTTCCGCCTCCGTCAATGGCTCAACTACCTTTTCACCAGCGGGAGAAATACCTGAAGGGCCGACAGGCAATGCCTCGGGATTCGGCTGGTTATCCGCACCTATTTTGCGGGCTGTGCCCACATGCCAAAGTTGCGGTATAATTTTGCCGCCTGCTGCATGGACTTCCTCTACTACCTTGGCCCAGCCCTTTAACCCCTCACCATAAAAATTAGGGATGCTTGTGTGTTCCACAGCTGCGGGATGATGAATAGCCGTTCCCTCCGTAATAATCAATCCAACAGCATTTTCCGCTCGGCGCCGATAATATGCGGCAACCTCAGGCCCTGGAATACCTTGAGGAGAAAAATTCCGTGTCATGGGAGCCATAACAATCCGATTGGGAAGAGAGAAGTTACCTAACTTAAAAGGTTTAAACAATATTTCGGTGTTCATGACGTTTTCCTCACTCTCAATGATTATTATTATCTTTTCCACTCTTCTGTTATACAATTCCATTTTACACACTTATAAACTATAGTTCAAGAAGCCACAGTTTAATTTTAGGCAGGCTTTTTACAAAAAAGAAGAAGCGGCCTCAAGCCGCTCCCTCTTATCTAAAACTAGTGTGTTTTTATTAGTGTGCTACCATGTTGTATTCCATAATCCATACAGAACCGCCAACGACAGTCAACAGGATCACTATACCAAAGATCAAAGTCATAACATTCCAACGTGGTCCATTGCTTTCACGGATGTGCATGAAGAAGAATAGCTGAACCAGAAATTGCAGCACTGCCGCGGCTAAAATAACAACCATAGTCGAAGTGCGGCTCAACATATGATTCATCACCACGAAAAGAGGAATGATGGTCAGGACGATGGACAGAATAAACCCGATAACATAGGACTTCACTGAACCGTGAGAATCATCATGACCATGCGAACCTGCTCCTGATTGATGCTGTGCCATCTACATCACCCCCATCAAATAGACAACTGTCAGCAAGAAGATCCAGACAGCGTCCAAAAAGTGCCAGTACAAGCTCAATGCCGAAACTTTACCCTTTGTTTCAGGGATAAGCCCACGTTTTTTCACTTGGAACATGAGTCCAATCATCCATACCAGACCCAAGGAAACGTGAAGTCCGTGTGTACCGACCAGTGTGAAGAATGCCGACAGGAACGCACTGGTTCCGTAATTAGCTCCTTCGTGTACCATTTCAATAAACTCGTAAACTTCAAAACCGATAAAACCAAGACCCAGGATCGCCGTCACGATTAACCAGCTGATTAACCCCTTCATGCTTCCTTTGTTCATAGCCAACACAGCCAGACCACTTGTGAAGCTGCTTGTGAGCAAGAGGAACGTTTCAATAATAACGCCCGTCATGTTAAACAGCTCTGCGCCACCTGGTCCTCCGGCTGTGTTATTCCGAAGGACAACGAAGGTTGCGAACAAGGTACTGAACAGGATAACGTCCGTTACGAGGAAGATCCAAAAACCAAGCATCTTCAATTCTTGCGGATCGTGATGCCCGTGGTCATGATCATGGCTGTGATGTGCTGCAGCTTGTGCCATTATACAGACCCCCTTATTGCCGCTTCCGTGCGTTTTACTTCATCCGCAGGGATATAGTAGTCGCTATCATAGGAGAAGAACGAACGGCAAATCATACAAATTGCCACGCCGATCAGCCCTGGAATATAGAAGAACGACCATCCAAATACGAATCCGAAACCTGCAATGAAAAAGAATACCGACATAATGAATGGAATCGCCGAGTTCTTCGGCATATGAATCGCTTCAATTGGCGGTTGCTTTCTGAAAATACCTTTTGCACGTTTATCTTTTTCTGCCCACCAGTCATCGCGTTCTTCTACTTGCGGAATGGTAGCAAAATTGTATTCGGGTGCAGGTGAAGGAATCGACCATTCGAGCGTATGACCACCCCAAGGGTCGCCAGTTGTATCCTTCAGCTTGCGGTAATTTTTGATACCCAGAAGAATTTGAAGAACCTGGAACAAGAAACCGATCCCCATCAGGAATGCCCCAACAGTTGACACCATGTTAAGCGGCTGCCAGCCAGTATCCCAGCCGTAAGTGCTCAGACGACGTGTCATACCCATCAGACCGAGGGAATATTGCGGAATGAAACATACATAGAAACCAATATTCCAGAACCAGAAAGCCCATTTACCAGGCGTTTCAGGCAATGTGAAACCGAACATTTTAGGCCACCAGTAGTACAGACCTGCCAGGTAACCGAACACTACCCCACCGATCAGAGCGGAGTGAAAGTGAGCGATCAGGAAGTAACTGTTATGGAACTGGAAGTCTGCGGGTGCTACAGACAACATAACGCCTGTCAAACCTGCAATCAGGAAGTTCGGAATAAATGCAATAGACCACATCATCGGAGTTTTAAATTCGAGCTTACCCCGATACATCGTGAACAGCCAGTTAAATACTTTAACCCCTGTCGGTATTGCGATAACCATTGTCGAAATCGCAAAGAATGCATTAACGTCTGCGCCTGATCCCATCGTGAAGAAGTGATGCGCCCACGTGAAGAAGGACAGGATCGCAATAATGAACATGGCGTAAACCATGGATTTGTAACCAAACAATTTCTTTTTGGAGAATACGCTGATGACCTCGGAATAAATACCGAAAGCAGGCAATACTACAATGTATACCTCAGGGTGACCCCACATCCAGATCAAGTTGATATACATCATCGGGTTACCGCCGAAATCAAGGGTAAAGAAGTGTCCCCCTCCGAAGCGGTCAAGGAAGAGCAATGCTAAAGTAACCGTCAGAATCGGGAACGCGAAAATGATAATAACACATGATGAAAATACGGACCACGTAAAGACAGGCATTTTCATCCATGTCATACCAGGTGCACGCATTTTAATAATGGTAACAATAAAGTTGATCCCTGTAGCCAATGAACCTATACCGGAAATCTGAATCCCCCAGATATAGAAGTTCTGACCGACGCCAGGACTAAATTGTAGTTCTGAAAGCGGTGGATAACTCAACCAGCCTGCATCTGGCGAACCGCCGATTACGAAGGACAAGTTGAACAACATCGCACCCATAAAGAAGAGCCAGAAGCTCAATGCGTTCAGGAAAGGAAACGCAACGTCGCGCGCACCAATTTGCAGGGGCACGGCGATATTAAACAAACCAAACATTAACGGCATCGCCATAAACAAGATCATGATTGTGCCGTGAGTGGTGAAAATCTGGTTGTAATGCTCAGGATGCAGGAGTGTCACATCCGGTGTAGCAAGTTGAATACGCATCAATAATGCATCCACGCCTCCGCGGAATAACATCAAGATGGCCGCAAGAATATACATAATACCGACTTTTTTATGGTCAACCGTAGTCAACCAGTTTTTCCAAAGCCAGCCCCATTTTTTGAAATAAGTGAGCACAAACACGATCCCGATCGTTGCTAGTGCGATGGAAACGTCCGCTCCATAGATCATCGGGTCTCCAGTAACGAAGAAAGTGGATGCAAACTCTTTTATTTTGTCAAGCATTGGGGGCCTCCTTCCCTATAATCATTTAATTGTGTCCGCTCATATTCATATGACTCATGTCCATTTCAGCATGCTCTTCTGTGCC
>NZ_JCAJRU010000195.1:0-9836 GCF_059447605.1 Paenibacillus sp. N119s
CGTGCGGATCAACGCCTGATGGTTTCCACGTATACGCCATCACCAGCTTTTTATCTGATGGAGTCTGTTGTGCAGGAGTATTCTCACCCTTGCCCGACCGATCCTCCGTCTTGGTGGCTGTGCCACATCCTGATAGAGCCATAACTGTCAGCAGCAGCACCAAGCCTGTACATATAAGCCACAAACGCCTGTTACGATTGCTTATCATTCCACATCTCCCCCTCTATCTGGTTAAATCCTATAAACCTACGTAAAACGCGAAAAAAGCATTCCCGACCACTTGAGCAGCAGTCAGAAATGCTTTCATTATAAAATGTCAAAACTCACCTCAAAGCCAACTCCAAAAAACATAGAAGGGAGTGGATCGGTTTCAGACATTCCGTATGTAGCACGTCTAACCACCTTCCCAGCATCCCGTGGGTCTAACAGTGATGTCAAAACAGGCAGGTCTCCTGACTCCAGGCTCATCTTTCAGGCCTTCCCGGTTCTTCACAGTTCCAGTGGCTGTTCTGAAAGCTCCAGCAGTACCCTGCTGATGCCTGTATACAGTGGCGGGTCCGTGTCGGAATCTACCGAACTTCCCTTTTAAGTGAACACGTTCAACAACCATCTACTTCGTCTCAACGAAACCCCGTACATAGAGTTGTCCGGCTCGCACCTGTTTTCTTCCTCTATTCCTTTTCATTACGATTTAGGATTATCTTATTTTGTTGCTACTGGCTTGTCAACAAATGCAGCGCAATAATTTAAATTTGAATGATACGATGAGAATCAAGGCTGTGACTATTCATTGCATGCACGCAATTCACGTGCTAAAATTAGGTATAGAGATATCCACCGTATCCGTATACTAAAAAGAGCCTTCGCCGCGCCAACGGCAAAGACTCCTAGGATTTGAAAGGCTGTGGATCACCACGGCGCGCTAAATGCTTAGCTAAACCCACCGTTAGGCGCCTAACCTAATCAAGCGGTGGGTTTTCGCTTGTTCCGAAATTTCCGACGCAGCCAGCGATAAAGTTTACGAATACTAAACACTAGGCTTAGTAACGTAACCATCCAACGCAACACATCGTAGCACGACACAAGTGTGACCATCGGCTTCACCCCCTTTCGGGAAGCTGCACCGTGGTCCGAAAACATCCACCACTATTCAAAATCCATAGTTTAGATTATACCATTCCTCTTCCTACTACTCTAGCAAACTTTTCTAGTAGGTTCTCAATCCTCCATTTTCATACAAGAGGGGGGGGTTATCAATAACTTCATGCTGCTTAATAAATAAACTGTTATGGATAACTCCATGCCAAACAGCCAGAAAAGAGGCTGCGTCCTCTCTCCGGCTGTTTTTATCTATTTCCTATTCGTCAAACCTTCTGTGGAACTTCCGAAACATTTACACCTTGGGCTGACTCTCTTTGTTTTCTCGTCAAAACGATGTTCAAGACAATTGCCGTAATTGAGCCCGATACGATGCCGTTTTGCAGCAGCATTTTGGCAAAGCTCGGCAGCTGGTCGAACATTTGCGGCAGAACGGCAGAGCCTAGACCTACAGCAATGCTGCATGCCGCGATCAGCAGATTGCTTTCCTTCCGCAGATCCACCTCTGATAAAATAGACATGCCTGATGCAGCAACTGAGCCAAACATGACGATCATCGCCCCGCCCAGCACAGCGTTAGGAATCACTGTCGTCAAGGCAGCCAGCTTAGGCAGCAAACCAAGGACGACCATGATACCACCCGCAGCAAAAATAACGTTACGTGATTTGACGCGAGTCAACGAGATCAGACCCACATTTTGCGAGAAGGCCGTGTAAGGGAACGCATTAAAAATACCGCCCAGCATAATCGCAAGCCCTTCCGAACGAAGTCCATTGACGATTTGCTTTTGCTCTACCTTTTGATCAATCGCCTTACCCACTGCCAGATAAACCCCCGTAGATTCGACCATGCTGACAATATTCACGATAATCATCGTACATACTGCCATAATGCTAAACTCCGGTTTGCCAAAATAAAACGGCTGCGCAACACTCACCCATGAAGCGTCTGCTACGGCAGCAAAATGCACCATTCCCATCGCATAGGCGACTACAGTACCCGCGAACAGACCAATAAGTACGGAGATCGAACGTAAAAAGCCCTTGGCTACTCGATTGACAAGTAGAATCACCAGTAGTGTAACCAGCGCCAGCAGCAAATTACGCGGCTGTCCAAAATCCGCGCTGCCCTGGCCGCCTGCTACATTGTTCATCGCCACCGGAATAAGGGATAGACCGATAATCGTAACGACCGAGCCAGTAACCACCGTTGGGAAAAAGCGTAACAGCTTGCCATATAGCGGTGCCGCAAGCACCACAAATATACCGGACAAAATGATGGCACCGTACGCTGTCGCCAGATTTGAGGTCGACGCAATCGCGATAATAGGTCCTACGGCCGTAAACGTACAGCCTAAAATGACAGGAAGTCTGCTACCGAAAAAGCGTGTGCCCATAATCTGTAGTAACGTAGCAATCCCGCAAGTGAACAGGTCAGCCGCCACTAGATAGGCCATCTGTGCTGGCGTCAGGTGCAGCGCTCCCCCTACAATCAGAGGAACAGCAATAGCTCCAGCGTACATCGCCATGACATGCTGGAAGCCCAGCGCAAATAATTTTTGTTTACTTAGCATCCGACATTCTCCTTAACAGGGGGAATCACCGTGCCAGCTTCCTCTATAAAATGAACCTCGCCCGGTGCCATGGAACCGATACGCGCTAGAGAACGTACAGCAATGCCTCTTTGCTCCAACAATCCACGCCCTTCCTGAAAGCTCTTTTCAATTACACAGCCAACTCCGGCCAGTTCTGCTCCAGCTTCCTTCACAATATCCGTAAGTCCGACTAATGCTGCACCAGTAGCCAGGAAGTCATCTACGATCAGCACATGATCGCTAGCATCAAGATATTTTTGGGAAATGCTTACCTGATAGGTTTCCTGCCGAGTGAATGAATGAACCTCTGCGAAGTATACCTGTTCATTCAGCGTGATTGCCTTCTTTTTCTTCGCATAAATGAACGGTACCCCCAAGGCAATAGCCGTAGCCATCGCAAATTGAATACCACTAGCTTCAATGGTAAGCACCTTGGTAATCGGAGCACTGCCGAACAGGCGTGCAAACTCCTTGCCAATTTCCAGTGCTAACGCTGTATCTACCTGATGATTCAGAAAGGAATCTACCTTTAGCACCGTGTCGGATAAAATCTGTCCTTCTTGACGAATACGTTCTTCCAAAGCTTTCATTATGCGAATATCGCTCCTCTGTACTTTAAAATAGAATAAAACCTGCCAAAACCAAAAAAGGACAAGCTCCCTTGAGTCGTTTCTCAAGTGAAGCCTGTCCTTGGGGTCGTAATCCCTGACGGATTGGCGCACAAATAAAATGCCCGCATTCATCCGAAGCTGATGCGCTATCACTCATAGTCGGACGATTACAGTGGTCATCCGGTAGAAACTTTTGGGCCATATCCCCAATATTATACGAGTCATATGAAATTGATATCTTGTATACTACACCCTCTGGCGGGCGGTTTCAAGACTATTTTTCATACAGACAGCGGCATTTGGAGAACCTTCCACAATTTGAATATCGCAGCAGCACACCAATTTCTGTTCGAGGTATATATATAATAGAAAGCAAATACTAAAATACTAAAAACAATATAAAAGAACATCTGGTTTTATTTTTGTTTTCAAATTCAAACATAAAACCAAAAATAATGTTTCCGTTTATGTTGACTACACAGACAAACGGAAGTAGTATGGAGTTAGTTAGGAGATAAAAGGCAGACTTTCAGACTGCCAGGACTTCATCCAGGCAAGGAGATTGGATATGTACAACTATCTTGCTGTTGATATTGGAGCTTCAAGCGGAAGACTCGTGAATGCAACTCTGCAAGGTGAAAAAATTCACCTACAGGAGCTTCATCGGTTCAACAACTCCTTTACTGAAAAGAACGGACACGATTACTGGAATATCGATGCTCTTTTTGATGAGATCATCCAAGGACTGCGAAAGGCTAAGCAAAACGGGATTGACTCCTGTACGCTCGGGATTGATACATGGGCTGTAGATTACGTCCTACTTAATAAGGAAGGCCGCCGCATCCATGAGGTGTACGCTTACCGCGATGCCCGCACTCTGCATGCCCCCAACAAGCTGCACCAGCTCATGAGCCGACAAGACGTATATGAGAAAACAGGCATCCAGGAACTAAATTTTAATACCCTGTATTAATTGTTCGTTCATGATCAGGAACAACTCGCCCAGGCAGATAAAATATTGATGGTTCCTGATTATTTGTATTATCGCCTGACAGGCATCATGGTCAATGAAATGACCAATGCTTCCACAATGCAGCTTCTCAACGTAAATACCCGAGAATTTGATGAGGATCTACTCTCCCTGCTCCAGCTTCGGCGCGATCAATTTTCGGAGCTGGCTGAGCCTGGACATCTTCTGGGCCCCATCCTGCCGGAGCTTATTCAGCAATACGATCTTCCAGACTGCCAGCTCATTCTTGTGCCTACGCACGATACTGCCTCGGCAGTTGCTGGTGTTCCATCACCGCGGGAGGAATCCTGGGTCTATATTAGTAGCGGAACATGGTCGCTACTGGGTATGGAACGTTCCCACCCCTTGAATACCAAGACAGCCATGCAGGCGAACTACACCAATGAATGGGGCGCTTACGGCACGTACCGTTTTTTGAAAAACATTATGGGCTTATGGATGATTCAGGAGGTTCGAAGAGAAGGAGATTCTGCACATAGCTTTGCCGAATTGGCCCAACTGGCTTCAGCAGAGACGCCGTTTGTCAGTCTTGTCCTCTGCAATCAGTCCTCATTTTTAAATCCAGACAGTATGACCCTTGAGATTCAAAGATTCTGTGAAGAGACCGGGCAGCCTATCCCGCACACACCTGGCGCGCTCGCCCGCTGTATTTTTGACAGTCTGGCCTTAAGCTACCGGGATGCCTTACATGAGCTACAACATTTAACAGACGATACGATTACCAGGCTGCACATTGTCGGCGGAGGCGCCAGCAACGAATTACTATGTCAGCTAACAGCCGACCTTTTAGAAATTGAGGTTGAGGCAGGACCTTCCGAATCGACGGCTATCGGCAATATTGCCGTGCAATTAATCAGCTCTGGTGCTCTTGAAGATCTAAAAGCTGCTGGTCGGACCATAGCCAACTCCTTCCCGACTCGGCTATTTGAGCCGCAACCCGTGCAAGGTATGGAAACGCTTCTGGATCGCTGGAAATGCCTCAAGATACAAACAACATCCCCTACCCACATATCTCAATAAAGGAGTAAGGTCATGAACGAAGCCATTGAAGCGAGTTATAACGAAGCGAAAAAGCTGTATGCCCGCCACGGTATTCAGGTGGATGACGTTTTACAGAAGCTCTCACAAATCAAAATATCACTACACTGCTGGCAGGGAGACGATGTGCAAGGCTTCCTGTTCAAAGATAAACAGCTTAGCGGGGGCATTGCCGTAACAGGCAGCTACCCGGGTAGAGCAAGCACGCCTGCTGAGCTGCGCCAGGATTTAGAAAAAGCCTTATCGCTCATCCCTGGCAAACACAAGGTCAATCTGCACGCGATCTATGCCGATACCACAGAACAAGTAGATTTGGATCAACTGGAGCCACGCCATTTTCAGAACTGGGTAGACTGGGCCAAACAGCATGGGCTTGGACTTGATTTTAATCCGACCCTGTTCTCTCATCCCAAAGCGGAGGATGGCTTCACACTGAGCCACAAGGACTCGGATATTCGCAATTTCTGGATCACACACTGTAAAAAATCGCGCAGGATTGCAGAACACTTCGGTAAAGAACTCGGTCAGCCGTGTGTCACAAACCACTGGATGCCAGATGGTTATAAGGATACTCCCGTGGACCGTCTGGCTCCAAGAGAACGTCTGCGGGACGCCCTTGATGAGATTTTTAGCGAGGAAATTAGTGAAGATTACAACATCGATGCGGTTGAAAGTAAACTGTTCGGCATCGGTTCGGAAAGCTATGTCGTCGGCTCTCATGAGTTTTATATGGGGTACGCCCTGACACGGAGTAAATCTATCTGTCTCGATTCCGGCCACTTCCACCCGACGGAGGTCATCTCGAACAAATTGTCCTCTGTGCTGATGTTCACCAATCAATTATTGCTCCATGTCAGCAGACCTGTCCGTTGGGATAGCGATCATGTTGTGACGATGGACGACGAATTGCTGGACATTGCCCGTGAGCTGGTTCGCGGCGAGCTGCTTTCCCGCACTCATATCGGTCTTGATTTCTTCGATGGTAGTATTAACCACGTAGCTGCTTGGGTCATCGGCACACGCAACACTATCAAAGCGTTGCTTCGCGCCATGTTAGAACCGATTGAAGAACTGAAAAAAGCTGAAGAGGAAAGAGACTTCACGACACGCCTTGCCCTGGTCGAAGAGTTTAAATCCTATCCGTTTGGGGCTGTATGGGATTACTATTGCGCTCGAAATGGCGTTCCCGTTCGTGAGGAATGGCTAACCGAAGCTAAGAACTACGAACAACAGGTCCTGCTGAAACGGTAACTACTGCATTGATCAGCTTATATTCATATTATCCTAAGGGAGAGATCATCCATGACTACTGTGCTGGAAAACCAAAAAGAACGAAGATCAGGACTGGATATCCCATTTGTTCGCGAGATGGCGGAAATTACACAAAACATGTGGAAATTCGGCTGGGATGAACGCAACGGAGGCAACGTAAGTTATATTTTGGACGAATCTGAGGTTGCCAAACATATGGATATCGATCATGTTATCCGTACCATTAAACCTGCTTTCCCAGCGAATGAACTGGCAGGCAAATATTTTATCGTCACTGGATCAGGAAAATACTTTAAGAATGTCATTGCCGATCCGGAGGCTAATCTGGGTGTTCTGCGTGTCTCTCAGGATGGGGAACAATTGGAACTCCTGTGGGGCCTCAAGCATGACGCGGTTCCTACCAGCGAATTGCCGTCTCATTTTATGAGCCACATTGAGCGCTTGAAGGTCGATCCTAACCATCGGGTTGTGATCCACAATCATGCCACCCATGTCATTGCCATGACCTTTATTCATAGTCTGGACGAAAACCAGTTCACCAAAACGCTGTGGGAAATGTGTACCGAATGTATCGTAGTCTTTCCAGACGGTATCGGTGTAATCCCTTGGATGGTGCCAGGCTCCAGCGAAATCGGCCGCGAAACAGCAAAAAAAATGAAAGATCACCATGCGGTATTGTGGCCTCATCACGGCATTTTTGGAACAGGCAGCTCCATTGATGAAGCGTTTGGCCTGATTGAAACGATTGAAAAAGCAGCACAAATATATATGCTGATTGCTCAGCACGATATCAAGCAACGGATTACAGATCAGGAATTGGCCGATCTGGCTAAAGCCTTTAATGTTACTCCAAAAGAAGGAATCCTGAACGTATAGACATTGGCTAATCGTGCAGCTCAGAATTCTATAAGGCTTCACGGCTCATCTCAAACTAGCCATGGAGCCTTAATTATACATATCAGAATGTCGCTGGATTCGATTGTTTCATCGATGACTCGATCTGACAACAGGTTTAAGCAACCTCCTCTAGAGATCATTTTAAATTTATAACCCTAAATTCCAATGAATTAACTTGTAATTATACCTTCCTTTATATACAATAAAATCAAAATCCCCTTATCTCCACCAAAGGAGAGGTGACAATGATGAGAAGAACCAAGAACGAGGATCACTTCGACATCGTGGAAGACCATTATTTCACAACAACCGAACTGGAAAAATCGAGCGCCATTTGGCCGGTCAGACTGGGTATGGATATTTCGAAAACAAGCTGTCATGTCGGCCCTAAGGCTGTCCCTTATTTTTATTTTATTTTTGTACTCGAAGGTCAGGCTGAGTTCATTTATAAGGAAAAGAGTTATCGTGTCCAAAAGTCCGATCTATTCTGTTTTTTTCCGCAGCTTGTTCATGAATACTACACTGATCAAGAGCACCCGTTGCAGAAGGTATGGATCGCCTTTGAGGGACCCAAATCTCTGGCGCTGCTGGAGCGGATCGGGATTGACCCCTCTAAGCCATTTATAGCTAACGCATTAAGCGAGGAGATCCTCGAACTGATCTCCAACCTATTTTCCATCGTCAACGACCACAGCAGAGAGGGCAGCGATCTTGCCCGCTTAATTACACTGCACCAGATTTTCGAGGAGTTATCCCGTAACAAATCTAGCGTGCTACGCAACTTTGTATGCTCTGATTATTGGCTCCAGCAGGGGAAGGATTACATCGAAATGCATTATTGTGAACGTGTTACGATTGAGCAAATTGCCGAGCATGTAGGTGTAGATCGTGCGCATTTTTCACGTAAATTTCATTCCACTTTCCTCATCTCCCCCGCCAAGTATTTGCAAACCCTCAAGATTAACGAAGCCAAAAGATTGCTGGAACAGACCACATATAATTTGTCGATCATTGCCCAGTCCATCGGTTATACCGATATATCCACCTTTTCCAAGGCATTTAAGAAAACAGCAGGAATCCCACCCCGAGAGTATCGCTTCCTTCATCAGTCCCAGCAAGAGATCCGCACTGCCAACGCTTAGTTGAAATCCCATTAAAGTTATAAGAGAACCACCATATACGGCGGCTCTCTTTTTTATGACCTGATCCTAATTTGTACTTGGTTCTGAGCCTTTTCAACGATATAATAAGCATCAAACCAACAGGAAAGGTACGTGAATTCCATGCTGCGATTCAACGCCATACGTACAGGTTATCTGCTGGGCATCTCACTGATACTGGCTGCAATTATTTATTTCTTCGCCTCTAATTGGGGTGAACTAGATCGGACAGTCAAAATTGTGCTAGCTGTTGCGCTTATTGTTTTGTTTTACGGCTTGTCTTTTGTATTTGCACGTATACGTGCTGTTCCTGGGCAACAAGCCTTTCTGTCCAACATATTCCTGTTAGCAGGCTGTGTAGCCTTCGGTGTTTCCATCGCACTACTCGGTCAAATCTACAATTCCCATGCGGATAGCTACGGGTTGTTTGTCATTTGGTCGGTGCCGGCTTTACTGCTTAGCGCCATCACCCGCTACAATCCTTTTTATATGCTATCTTATGTGCTGATTCATCTAGGTGTATGGCTTTATTTTTATCCAACGATGCAAAGTACGACTTATACCCAACTGGAATCGTTGTCCATCGCTGGACTGTTCGCAGTGGTCAATCTGGTGCTATTTCTATTGACATTCCTTCATCGTATACGTTCTGCTCCATTACAATATATGAGCTTTACGGTTCTCCATATAGCTATGTTGGCGATGACCAACTCCTTTGCATTCGATGGATATGGCCTGATCATGAATATACCGTATATCGCTGTGATTGCTTTAGGATTCTATATATTTATCAAGGTGCGATTGAATAAAACGCTCCTGACCTTAAATGCATTGGCGCTCTCCGCTTTTGCTGTCTTTAAATTTATAGAGCTGGCAGAAGCGTACTCTTCATCTCTGTTCTTTGTTTTCGGTTTGATTTTTGTGGCATTGCTACTGACGGGTAACGTATGGTTTTTCCGTTATTTAAATCGCTTGGGAAAACCGTCTCCGGAGGCTGGAGAAATACCCAATGAGAACAAAGAAGAGATCGCGAAATCCGATGCGCAGACAACTGTCTCCGAAGACCGCAGTAGTGAATGGATCAGCAAAACGGTATCCCGTGTCATCAAAGTGGTTGGAGTATTAATTGGAAGTA
>NZ_JCAJRU010000196.1:0-9657 GCF_059447605.1 Paenibacillus sp. N119s
TCTTTACCCTCTCTTAACTGTTTGCGGAAAATCGCTTTAAAATCCTCTGGAATATTCTCTTCAATAAAATACTCAATCATGCCTTCTTCGACCTGCTGGATTAATAGCCGCAGTTCCTTGGAGGAATGCTTCACAGGCGTTTTAATGTCTCCAATAAAAATCTCCCCGTAATCGTGACTGCTGGTAATCTCGTATAGCTTTTTCCAGTCAATGCGGACACCGTTTCTCTCTTCAATATCAGCCAGCGTTTTGGCATATTGTACTACTTTCCAAGAATGAGCCGATACACTATGTTCCTCGAATTTAAACTTGCCCGGACAACGAATAATTCTTTCCAACTCATTAAGCGATCGAAAATAGGTGTGAATCCCCATCCATACATCCATCCTTTAAACGTTATGAGATTGCAGATACACACCAACTATAAACCTCAACTATTAACAGCAGATTATCGCTACATCAAGTTGATTCGATCACATATAGCACATACACAAATTTTGCTATACACTTTATATAAAAATGTAAAAAGTGGTGAAATCATTGTTCAAAATCTTGCTGATTGAAGATGATCAAACTTTGTTCCATGAAATCAAGGACAGGTTAACTCAATGGGCCTATGATGTGTATGGCATCCAGGATTTTAGTAAAGTCATTCAAGAATTCACAACGATAAAGCCTGATCTGGTCGTGATTGATATTCAGTTGCCGAAATTTGATGGTTTCCATTGGTGTCGAATGATTCGATCTCACTCCAACGTCCCGATTATCTTCTTATCATCGCGCGACCATCCTACGGATATAGTGATGTCAATGCAGCTTGGGGCGGATGATTTTATCCAAAAACCCTTCCATTTTGATGTACTGATTGCCAAATTACAGGCGACACTTCGCCGCGTATACAATTACAATACAGAGCCCACTTCCCTCAAAACCTGGTGTGGTGCCACAGTCGATTACGAAAAGAATATCGTGACCCATGAGGCGGGTTCCATCGAATTAACCAAGAATGAAATTTATATATTAAAGCTGCTGATTGAGCAAAAGAACAAAATTGTCTCCCGGGAGGAGTTAATTAAAAGCCTATGGGATGATGAACGTTTTGTCAGCGACAACACCCTGACTGTCAACTTGAATCGCCTGCGGAAAAAGCTGGATGAGCTGGATTTGGGCCGTTTCATTGAAACGAAGGTGGGACAAGGCTATATGGCCATCGAAGAGGCACCTGCTTATGATTAGAGCATACTTGAAAGAAAGGCGGAGCTGGATTGCATTATTTGTATGCCAACAAATGCTGGTCCTTCTCATCGCTTATGTGGATGCAGCAATCCCGTTGACGCCGATCCTGTATGTCGTTTTCTTATCTATGTTGGTTTTTTCGGTTTTTCTAATCGTCCGCTATCCCAAGGAAACCAAGTTCTATCGGGCCCTGGAGGGATGGGAGGGTCCCCTCGAATTAACCGGCATGGGCGAGCCTGAGAGTCCGTTTGAGCGAATTATTGAACACAAAATAATCCGTCAGACCGAACGATTACAACAGATCATCTCGCAAAATCAATTGACCCTCGAACATGAAAAAGATGAGCTGTTATCCTGGATTCATGAGGTAAAAACACCTTTAACCGCCATGCATTTGATGATTGAGCGACTGGAGGACAAATCTCTTAAGGCTCAGCTAACCTATGAATGGCTGCGAATTCATTTACTGCTGGACCAACAGTTGCATCAGAAGCGCATATCTTTTATTGAAAACGATTTGTATATTGAGCAAATAGATCTTAAATCTCTCGTCTTTAAAGAAATCAAAGCATTACAGTCATGGTGCATCCAAAAGGGAATCGGTTTTGACATCCAGTTTGAGCAAATGGAAGTGCTGAGTGATGTCAAATGGCTGGCTTTTATCATCAGGCAGCTCTTAACCAATGCCATCAAATATAGCGATGCCAGTGATATTATCATTCACAGCTATGAACAGGGAGACCGAATACAGCTTGAGGTTCAAGACTTTGGGCGCGGAATTGATCCGAAGGATATACCTCGTATTTTCGAGAAAGGTTTTACATCCACAACCCAACACTCTGATCATACTTCAACAGGCATGGGGTTATATTTAGCGAAAAAGGCAGCACAATCCTTGCTCATACATATAGATGTGCACTCCAAACCGAACACGGGTACTACCTTCACTTTAATTTTTCCCAAACGAAATGATTTTGTAAGTATGCTGAGCATGTGACAGAGATGTCACATGCTTTTATGTATTGTTCGCCGATTCAAAGGAAAAACATCAGCGCGATTTTTATAATAAGGCTACAAGAACAATAAGGAGTGCATGAAGTGAATATTTTAGAAGCCCACAAAATTCATAAAACCTATGGTAACAAGCTAAATATGCAGGAGGTTTTGAAGGGAATAGATATCGTTATTGAACAAGGGGAATTTGTCAGTATTATGGGAGCCTCTGGCTCAGGTAAAACCACATTGCTAAATGTCCTTTCCTCCATTGATAAAGTAAGCCACGGTTCCATTAAAATCAATGACATCGAAATGACGAAAATGAAAGAAAAGCAACTGGCTGAATTCCGCAAACAGCATTTAGGCTTTATTTTTCAAGAGTATAATCTGCTGGATACGCTCACCGTGAAGGAGAATATCCTTTTGCCCCTATCTATCACTAAAACGCCTAAAAAAGAGGCTAACCGAAGATTTCAGGAAGTCGCTACAGAACTGGGGATTTATGAGCTCAAGGACAAATATCCCAATGAAATCTCGGGCGGACAGAAACAGCGTACATCTGCGGCTAGAGCGTTTATCCATGAGCCTACGATTATTTTCGCCGATGAACCTACGGGCGCGCTGGATTCAAAATCGGCTTCCGATTTATTAAACAAGCTGGGTCAGCTGAACCAAAAGCGCAAGGCCACGATTATTATGGTCACGCATGATCCTGTCGCAGCCAGCCATTGCAGCCGCGTCATATTTATTAAGGATGGGCAAGTATATACGCAGCTACATAAAGGCATGCAGGAAAGACAAAGCTTCTTCCAGGATATCATGAAAACTCAAGCGGTCTTAGGTGGGGTTCAACATGAACATTAATGTACTCATTCTAAAAAATCTGAAAAAAAACCTGAGCAATTATTATCTCTATGTTTTTGCTCTCATTTTCAGTGTTGCGCTCTATTTCGCTTTCGTCACCATACAGTACGATCCCTCCATGGACGAAGTGAAGGGCTCTATTAAAGGTGCAGCTTCCATACGGGCAGCCAACGTTTTACTGGTTGCTATTGTCTGCATTTTCCTGATGTATGCCAATAATATTTTTATAAAGAGACGAAGCAAAGAAATTGGCTTATTTCAATTAATCGGGATGACAAAAAGCAAAATCTTTCGCATTTTAAGTGCTGAAAACTTAATTTTATACTTTGGTTCTCTTTTCGTTGGAATTGGAATTGGATTTTCTTTTTCCAAATTAGTGATCATGATCTTATTTAAGACGACGGGCGTCGAAGCCATTGCCACTCTATATTTCTCTATCCAAGCACTGACCCAAACACTCATCGTTTTTGTTGCCATCTACTTGCTGATCATGGTCATGAATTACTCTTTTATCAAAAGACAAAGTATTTTATCTTTGTTCCGAGTAACCTCAACTACCGAAGGGAAAATCAAGAAAATAACGATTTTTGAGATGGTCATCGGGATCATGGGCATCTCGCTTATCGCTTTGGGATATTATGTTTCCTCCAGATTATTTGGTGGTGACTTTACCTCCTTAAATGAACTATTTATGGCGATGGTATTTATTTTAGGTTCTGTCATCATCGGAACACTTCTTTTTTATAAAGGGTCCATCCGCTTTATTTCCAATATGATCAGAAAAAGCAAAGGCGGCTACCTAAACATTCATGAGGTACTGTCTCTCTCATCTATCATGTTCCGCATGAAATCTAATGCTTTGTTGCTGACCATTATTACAACCGTATCTGCACTCGCCATTGGGTTGCTCTCCTTAAGCTATATTGCCTATTATTCTGCCGATCAAGCAGCTGAGGAGAATGTACCTTCCCATTTTGCGATGACGAACATACCAGATGCAGAGAAATTCAAGACTTTACTTCATGAGCATGATATAAAGTATCGAGAAAAGAAAATTGAAGTGATTCAAGTCAGTGTAAACGCAGCGCAAATCATGGAGACTCCGCCGAAAGATCTAAATGTCGGTGCGGATTCCACGATACTGCCTGTCATTAGCGATCAATCTGTGGAGGATACGGATGTATCTCCAGGACAGACGATTTTAACAGGCTATAATGATTTTTTACAGAAATTTATGTCCTTGAGAAATTTTGGTCCCCTGGATTTGAAGGGAAAAACAGAAGTTATACATCAACAATATGTAGGTCTAAAAAGGGATTATGTCATTCCTTACTATTTTACAGTCGGAGGACTACCCACTGCCATTGTAGACGAAACCATCTTTGAGCGGTTAAAGAAAGACGTAAATCCTAAGATTCAGAAGAAGTCATCCCTATATATCGGAATTGATATACTAAATGCAGCACAGATCAAAGAGGCCGATCGCCTGTTTGCAGCTGCGAATTTTAACGATCAACAAACATCACAGCTTGAAATGAGCAGCAATCAGAAGAGCAATATGGGAGTGATCATGTTTGTAGTTGGCTTTTTGGGACTTACTTTTCTTATTACATCAGGCTGCATCCTTTATTTTAAGCAAATGGATGAGAGCGAAGACGAAAAGTCCAATTATACTGTGTTGAGAAAGTTGGGGTTCACCCAGAGCGACCTGCTGCGAGGCATTAAAATCAAACAACTCTTTAACTTCGGCATTCCGTTAGTGATCGGTCTATCACACAGCTATTTCGCCGTCCAATCTGGCTGGTTCATGTTTGGAACCGAAGTTTGGATGCCTATGATTATCGTAATGGTGCTATACACTGCCTTATACTCCATTTTCGGGGTGCTATCCATTCTGTATTATAAAAAGGTCATTAAATCCGCATTATAATCGACCAAAATTCAAAATGTCCCCTGGCAAAAGTGCCAGGGGCTTTTCCAAGTATTTGAGCATTTTCGTTCCTGCGTGTACAATAAAATAACTATCATCGTAACCCCAAAGGGGGAGAGCTTATATTATTAT
This sequence comes from Paenibacillus sp. N119s, assembly GCF_059447605.1. Lineage (NCBI taxonomy): Bacteria > Bacillati > Bacillota > Bacilli > Caryophanales > Paenibacillaceae > Paenibacillus > Paenibacillus sp. N119s. Next base: position 5,159 of record NZ_JCAJRU010000196.1, read on the forward strand.
TCATCATCAATGGCATCGGCATGGCAGCAAATATTATACTCGGTTCCTCTGTAGGGGTGGCTATAATCGTAGGCATCGTCTTTTTCCTGATCGGCTTTCCTGAGTTTAAAAAATCGCCAAAGCTCACGAACAAGGCTAAAAAAGACATCACTTATATTATGTCAACATTATTAACGCTTGTGATATTCGTAGTTATCGTTTCTTGGAATATTCATACTTCAGGTGACCTGTTTCTTGCAGGTCCGCTAACACCACAGATGAAGCTTCACTGGGGGCAAAAGGTATTGATTCTAGGATTGGCAGAAGGTCTATGGGCTGTCATTAGTCTAAAATGGCTGTTGCCCTTCTTTTTTGATCCACTGGACCTCAGTAAGAAGCAAATCCTCGTTTTAGTGAGCGGGATTGCATTTAGTGTGGTTTCAGGGATCTATGCCGTGCTTGAAGCAAGCTAACGCAAAGGCGCAAATCCCTCTACTTGCTTCAGAATCTGCTCAATTTTTGCGCAAGTCTCCGATTGCAGCGTCACCTCGACTGCTTTCACATTTTCCTCGATCTGTGCTGGTTTAGTAGCCCCAATCAGTGCAGCGCTGATCCCCGGTTCTCTCAAAATCCAGGCAAGCGCAAGTTGTGACAGGGTGACACCCAAGTCCTTTGCCAGCTGATCCAGTTCCTGAACACAGCTCAGGACGGTGTCGTTCATGTAACTGCTGATGACGTTATTGACAGACGCATCAGCTCCGCGGCTGCCCGTCGGCATAGGCTGTCCCGGCTTGTACTTGCCCGTGAGAATGCCTTGGGCCAGCGGCGAAAATACAATCTGGCCGATGCCTACCTGCTCGGATACGGGAAGTACCTCATGTTCGATATAACGCTCGAACATATTATAGATCGGCTGATTGGCAATCAGCGGACGTAGATTCAGCCTTTTCCCAATGCCATAGGCATCCGTGAGCTGGGCGGCACTCCATTCACTGACCGCAGCATACAAGATCTTACCTTGAGCCTGAAGATCATCTAGCGCCCGCAGTGTCTCTTCCAACGGAGTTTCTGGATCATAACGATGGCAGAAGTAAATGTCGATATAATCCGTGCCGAGGCGCTTTAGACTCGCCTCACATTGCTCCATAATGTGCTTGCGAGACAATCCCCTGTCATTGGGACCGGAATCCATAGGAAAGTACACCTTGGTAGAAAGCACATAGCTCTCTCTGCGATAAGGCTTCAATGCCGCTCCCATAGCCTTCTCACCTTCTCCACGGTTGTACGCGTTTGCGGTATCAAAGAAATTGATTCCAAGTTCAAAAGCTTTGGCAATACAGGTATGAGCAGCTTCCTGCTCGGCGGCTGTACCGTACGTTAGCCAACTTCCCAACCCGATTTCACTAATTTTAAGACCGCTATTGCCGACATTTCTATATTTCATATCTACTCCTTCTTTCATAAGAAGTTTACATTGATATATTTTAGCATGTAAACCCTTTCATTAAAACAAATAATAAGGGTCTGACTTCATTACTGCTAAGCCTCTATTTATGGTGAAGTTGGTTACCTCATTTGGCTTTTCCGCATTGTAAACGCTGATAAAGCTGTGATAAAATATAGTTAAGAAGAACACAATAAATAAAGAGCAAGGATGCTTGAACAGCCTTGCTCTTTAGCAACAGCCGCTTTTAAGGGCGGTCGGCTATGGATTTAGATCAGTGAAGAAATAGACCGTTTACCTTGTCCGAGGGCGGTCTATTTCTTTTTGTTTTGGTTCAACGCAATAACAATTGTGACGATTAATCCAATTAACGCAACAACCAGCGTACCGAACATCATCATTAATGTCAGAGCATCTTTAACCTCCACAGGCATCACCTCCTTTGCAGGAGATTAGCCGACCGCCCATCTAAGCCATTCTGTTGTTAAGTAATATTATACCCTATGGATATGTTATCAGTAATAATAAAACTCTCTTAAATCCCATTCGGAAAAAGCGCATCATATGCAGGGCAAGGCAGTTTGTCGAGAAACTCCTGAAGCTGCTTCGGCTTACTTTTGTAAATATCCTTTAAGGACGTTCCGTTATAAATATTACCGATGACCACTGGATGACATAGTTCACAGATTAGGATATCACCGTTCCCGTGAAGATGAAGCTGCTTCTTACCGTCAACACAGTTGGAAAAATAAACACCTGGCTGCTCCTTGAACCCCAGCGCCTCAGCAAAACGGTCCATACAGGTGAAATACAGCACGGTATCGTCCTTTTTATGTGCGATGAGGTCATGCACGGAACGGATGAGTGCCTCCTTGGTGGAGATAGCGTTCCAGTTTGTATGATCCATCACGATGCTGTTTTGGATTTCATGGATGCGCACACCGAGTTCGTAGACTTTTTCACTGATCGCGGGCATGTTATTCTGCGTCTCTTCAAAAAGCAAAGTCTCCAGCACTGTTTCCAGCTTGGCTTCGGTACACAACCGAATATTTTGCACGATTTTCTCATACATACGAGGGTGAACATGATAATAGGCTGCATATTTATCGGCATCCGTGAAGTTGAAAGAGATATGAATATTGGAAAGTCCCGCGTCACGCAACTTCTCAATTCGTTCAGGGCTGAGCAAACTCGCATTGGTATTGAGCTGGGTAGCAATTCCCTTGCTCGTACAGTGAGCCACGATGTCCAGACAATCCTCATACTTCAGGGTTACTTCACCCCCGGACAGTCGCACACGTTTTAAAGTTGAAATATCATCAATGATACCTATGACCTCTTTGCTGCTAATACATTGTCCATCGTTCCGCTGATATGCACAGCAGTAATCACACTTGAAGTTGCAATTAGAGGTAACCCCGACTTCCAGCCCTTCCAGCTCATAGATACCCGGCTTCTCCAGTTCAAGTGCTTTATATTTATTCTCTATACTCACTTTCTTATTGTCCTCCCGATCTCAGGCTTGTGTCTTGAATTCCCTTGAGATTATACAGAATGGGAGCAGTTCAGAGATATGACATTGGTAACGGTAGGAGTATAAGAGCAGAAAATGACTATCTAAACCATCATAATAAAGGTCATCCTTCACATTTATGTGCAAAGGACGACCTTTATTAGATAAACGGATTATTTTATAATTCCAGATAATTTGATATGAATTTTCGAAGTTCAAGATCATATAATTTATGTAGGTTAATATTGTGTCTTTGATCCTAGGCTTCTTAAACTAATTAATAAACATTCACAGTCATTGATCCTTTTACATTCCCTTTTACCCGCACTCGATAATCTTTACCGTCCATATGCTCCCAATGTAGATAAGAGGTACTACCCACATCAGCTGTTTTAGTCATACTATTGCTTCCATACCATCCTCCAGCCCAAGAGTCATAATACTCCATTCCTAAATCATAAGTTGAATTACTACCAGTATTCCTAGAGCTTGTTGAAATAACCTGAATACTCTCGCCATTGCTCACTGGAATATTACGTGGAATTTGATAATGAGTAGTTACTTCATAATTTGCGGACCATTTGAACCCTGTACTTGAAGGTTGCACAGACTGTAGACTGTAAAGTTTTTTCATCATGGAGTGGAGCATTATAAAAAGTGGAATAGCCATTTTCAGGCCCGTATTGCTGATCTAGTTGCTTTTCATAGTCCGACTCAGCAAAGGCTGCTGACGGAATGAGCACACTCCCTAAAAGAGTTGCTACCAGTACCTTTTTCAAAGCTTTATTCACTAACATAATACCCTCCTTTAAATTGTTTTTTTGATCACATATGTTACAATATCATAGAATATACCAAAAAGGGAGGTGCAATATGGTAAAAAAAGTTATATTCTATCTTGTTGCTGCTATACTACCTGTAGCATTACTTTCTGCATGTGGTCACCCCCAGTCTGTTGATAATCAAGTACCTGCTACTTCCAAGCAAATAAAAAATGAGGACCCCAAAAATGTGGAGGTTTCCCAACCTGTTAAAGATTACTTGGAAGCCATAAAAAAGAAAGATAGCGACAAAGCCCTTAGTCTACTCTCTAACAAATCGTCAATTCCTCTAGAAGAATTCCGTCAATCGGTTAAAGCAAGCTCAGTATCTTCTTTCACCATTGTTGACAGTAAAAAAATGTCTAATGACACCTATAAAGTCCTTACTCATGTAATACAAAAAGGTGAAGAATACGATATGGTTTTTCTATCCAAAAACACAGATGGCCTGTGGCTAGTAGAATTAAATACAGATAAGTCAAAGGATAATTTAACTTTTGATTAGGCATTACTTCTAGCACACAATCCCCTCCACAATTGTGATCAATATGTGAACTGGGCATAGTTCTCATTTCCAAATCCATACTGAGTATATCTGTTGGTAATGGAGGCGGAAAATTATGAACAAAAGAATGAATCTGCTGATGTTCAGCGGCGATTATGATAAAGCAATGGCTGGGCTGATTTTGGCCAATACAGCTCGGGAGCTGGATGTCGAGGTTACGATGTTTTTTGCGTTCTG
>NZ_JCAJRU010000197.1:0-9621 GCF_059447605.1 Paenibacillus sp. N119s
TTCCCTCCTACAATTCTGAATTCAGCTTTTCAATTTTGAACAAAAAACATTTATATATCATTTTACAAAAAAACGAAAGAAAAAAAACGTACACACGGGCAGTTTCACTTGTACGTTTGGGCATTGAATGCTTTGAATGCTTGTTGTTCGATACCAGCCAAATATGCGTCATATAAAAAGCACGCAGCAGGTTATCCTGTGCGCGCTTGTCCACTCTCTATTCTTCTTCCAACTCATCTGGTACATCATATTTATTGATGTGCGAGGTCATTGCTGCAACAGCTTCGCTGGCATCCGTGGTGGCCGGTACCTCTCTGACCACATCATCCGTCTGATCACGGAAATTCAAACGATCTGCCTCGATTTCTTTCTGTTGATTGGGTTTCATTTTCCATGTCACTCCTTTCTATTCAAGGGTCAGATCACGTTCTGTCAACGTGTACAAAGGCACTTCTCGTTCCTCTTCCGGGTTGTTCAGCGCATAGATCCGTGCCGTCTCACGTTGTTCGTTCACATGCTGAATATAGATGGGAAACCCATCGCACAACACATTTGCCATGATGGGAGAGGACGCTATTTCTTGTGCTCTTTGAACATTCATTTAGAAAAAACCTCCCTCGCTAAATAGGTTCGTCTTTACTATGCACGAGGTAAATATTTGTTATACACATTTCATGTCAACATATCCTTACTTTATTCTTTAGAATGATGTTGACCGCGTTTTAAAACACAATCATGAAAGGATATCATTTGAAAAAATAAATATTATTGTTATTATGGATTAAGAGATTCAGTTAAACTGCATCTTAAATAAAGAGTAGGAAAGGAGTAAGGATGGATGTTAAATGTATTAATGGTTAATTTTCCGGCAGAAGGACATGTAAACCCCACGCTTGGGATCACGCAAGCCTTTGCAGCACGAGGGGACCAGGTTCATTACATTACAACTGAGAAATACAAGAATAGACTCGAAGCAGTTGGAGCGAAGGTTCACCTGCATCCTGATCTGGTCAGGACTGCTTCCATTGATACCAACACTCCGGCAGGACTGAACGCATTTTTGAATATTCATATCCAGACTTCGATGGATATCTTAGCCATCGCTCAGGAGCTGTCCGAGCGTATTCACTTTGACTTGGTGTTCTATGATCGATTCGGAGCTGGTGAATTAGTAAGAGATTATTTGAATATTCCAGGCATCTCTTCATCCCCATCTTTTCTCATTTCAAATCATCTGATGGCTGCCAATCTCTTCCGCTCCGACGCTAAAGTACCGTTCCATCCTGATGAACAAGTCACGACTTCACTGCAGCTCATGAAAGAAAGATTCGGTGTTGCCCCCAAAGAGTTGGTTCAATTTATGAACAATTCAGGGGCTTTGAATGTTGTATATACGAGCAAATATTTTCAACCGAATGGTGAACAATTTGGAGACGAGCATCTTTTTATTGGTCCCAGCTTCCCGGAGCGCAAAGAAGAAAATTCATTCCCGCTCGACAGATTACAGAGTAAAAAGGTTTTGTATATTTCGATGGGAACTGTGCTGGACCATACCGAGGACTTTTTTAACACCTGCATCGAAGCTTTTTCCGATTTTGAAGGCATGGTCGTGATTGCGGCTGGCGAGAAGGCCGACTTCACCAAAATTAACCCGGCCCCTGAGCACTTTATCATCTCGTCCTATGTCCCTCAATTGGAGGTATTACGTCATTCAGATGTATTTATTACCCATGGTGGAATGAACAGTGTGAATGAAGGAATTCACTTTAACGTACCCTTGGTCGTGCTGCCTCAGGACAAGGATCAGCCCATGGTCGCACAGCGGTTAACGGAACTTCAAGCTGGCTATCGGATAACCAAGGATCAAATTAATATACAAACGTTAAGAGATGCTGTACATGAGGTAGTGTCAAACGCAGCGTATAAAGAGGCCGTACAAAAAATTAATGAAAGCTTCCAGCAATCCGGCGGTACAAAAGAAGCTCTCGCAAAAATTGACGCTTATCTTGATGCTTATCTACAACATAAGCGCGCCTAAAATTACACGAGCAAAATGGCCACAAAAAACAGGAATCTGACCATCCACGGTCAAGGTTCCTGTTTGTGATGCGATTCTATGCGAGGATATCCCACTTCTGAAACGAGGCAATCGTACATTTTCCGTTCGCAAATGCACGAATACCCGTTGATTCCATTCCGGGATACACTCTTCCAGTGAGAACGTATTCGCCGTCACCGATGAATATTTCCACAGAGCTCTTATCGACGAAAATCCGCAGCTCCAGGCGTCCCTCCTGTAAGCCCAAGCGCACTCTTCTCTCTCCGCCTGGTCCGATACCGGCACGCTCACGGTTAAAACGAAACAGACCGTCATCGGGACGGTACGACAGTACAGTCTCCTCTTCGTCGCCCACCCGCAGCTTCAAGCCGAATTCATCCGTATGGCCAGCCTCGAACTCAAATACTGCCTTCAACTCGTAGCTATCTCCGGATGTCTCCATGATCTGCTCACCGGTCAGTAAGATGTCCCGCTGCTCGAACAGATTGGATCGGTAATTCTCCACCTCTTCAAGCGGACGGAACAGCAATCTGCCGTGGTCGATCACCGCTTCCCGCGGAAGACTCATCGCACCAGCCCAGTGGTGTTCCTGCTGGGTCGGCATCTCCGACTCCCACATATCCATCCATCCGATGATAATCCGCCGCCCTTTATCATCCAAGGTTGACTGCGGGGCATAGAAATCGAATCCATGATCTACCTGAGCATACTGCTCTGCCGTAAACGTTCCGACCTCCGCATTGAAGTCACCTATACCGTACATAGTGGAATGCAGGTTACGGTATGCTTCTCCCTGAGCAGGCATGCGCTGTGGAGACAGCATGAATACGTGCTGATCGCCAAGCGGGAACAAATCCGGACACTCCCAATTATCGCCGAAGCGTCCGTCACTCACTGCCAACACATTGACATACGTCCAGTTTCTCAGATCTTCAGATCGGTAAAGCAGTACTAGCCCGTTCCCTTGGGCATCATTAGATCCAAGAACGACGTAGTATTGATCTTCATGTTTGAACACCTTAGGATCACGAAAATCTTTGCGGCTGACCGTGTTCGGTATGGCGTCATATCCGATGACCGGGTTGCCCTCCCACTTTTCAAAAGTCACCCCGTCTTCCGATACTGCAATCCCCTGTGACTGCTTGTAATCCTGATCCTTGTCAGGTCCGGTTACAACATGTCCGGTATACATCAGGACAAGCTTCCCGTCCTGCTCAATCGCACTGCCGGAGAAGCAGCCGTCCCGGTCGAACTCACCGTCCGGAGCCAAGGCGACCGGCAGATAATCCCACGTCATAAGATCGCGGCTGACTGCGTGTCCCCAATGCATCGGCCCCCATACCGATTTATACGGGTAATGTTGATAGAACAAGTGATACTGCCCGTTATACTGAATGAAACCGTTCGGATCGTTCATCCAGCCGAATTCAGCCATTAAATGATATTTCAAACGATAATCCGACCGAAGCATATGCTTCGATTGGGAAATAAATTGATCAGCATTCTCTCTCGTATACACTCTAGTATGTTCGATAAGGCATCCTACCCTTACAGTTATTTAATTGAACCCTGCATAACACCCTGAATAATATACTTTTGGGCAAACAGATAGATGATAATGATTGGAAATATCGTCAGTACCAAACTTGCCATCAATGGACCATAATCCACCGTGTAGGTTCCATAAAAGTTGTACGTGGACAGGGGAAGTGTCCTTTGCTCAGGATCGACCAGAATGAGCGAAGGCAGCAGAAAATCATTCCAGATCCACAGTACATTAAGAATGGAAATAGTGGCCGTCGTGGGCATCAATACCGGAATTACGATTCGGAAGAATGTCTGAACCCGCGTACAGCCGTCAATCAGCGCCGCTTCCTCCAATTCCTTCGGAATACTCTTTACGAATCCATGATAAATGAAAACAGCCAGCGAACTGCCAAAACCGATATACATGTAAATCAGCGACCATTTGCTGTTCAGCAGATCAAGGGAGCCGTATATTTTCACCAATGGAATCATGATGGCCTGGAATGGAATAATCATGGAAGCAACCATCAGCATAAAGGTATATTGGTTGAACTTGGTGTTATTTCTGACAAAGTAGTGAGCTGTCATTGCTGTGAACAGCGAGATCAACAAGACACTTAACACCGTTATGACCAATGAGTTGGTAAAGGCAGTGATATAATTCATCTTATCGAATGCATTCATATAGTTGGCCACATTGAAGCTCTCTGGAAGCGATAATGGATTCGAGGTAATGGCCATATTTTCCTTAAACGAATTGATCAGCAGAAAGACGAACGGTACGATGAACAATAAAAGTATGACGGTCAGCACAATGAATTTGATCACGGAGGAAGCAGCCTTTTTGCTTGTCATTATGCCTCCACCTCCAGCTTCTTACTGAAATAAACCTGAAGCAGAGTGATGAGAGCAACCATCAGGAACAGCACGAATGCCTCTGCTTGCCCTACACCATAATCGCGGGAAAGGAATGCCTTTTCATACACATGCATCGACACCATTTGAGTACTACTGAACGGCCCGCCTTTCGTGAGTGCAAGGTTGACGTCATAGACCATAAACCCGCGTTGCAGGGACAAAAATATACATACGATGAAAGAAGGAACCATCAAGGGCAGCACCATTTTCCGCAGTCTGGTCCAACTGCTCGCCCCATCAATGCTTGCAGCCTCCATGATATCATTCGGCACACCCGTCAATCCTGCGATATAAATGACCATCATGTAACCCGCGTTCTGCCATACGGTTACAATCACGAGTGTCCAGAACGCCTTGTCAGGATCAGCCAGCCAAGTCGTGCTGAGCGCCTGTATGTTGGCATGTTGTCCCAAATAGACAAGCACGTTGTTGAAGATGAACTGCCAGATAAAACCGAGTACAATGCCGCCGACAAGGTTGGGCAGGAAAAATCCTGCCCGGAAAATGCTCTGTCCTTTTAACCCTTTAGTCAGCACATAAGCCAGCATAAAAGCGATAACATTAATAAGAACAACGGTATAAAATACATATTTGAGCGTCAAGCCGAATGATTTCCAAAACTCAATATCCCGAAAAACGGCCAGATAGTTTTGGATGCCAACCAGCGATAGTGTCGTGGAAATACCATCCCAGTTTGTGAACGTCAGATAAATGCCGTACAAAAATGGAATGATCATTACCGTGATGAAGGCAAACAAAGTGGGTCCGGTGAACAACAGCCGCGTCCGTAGCCGGTTCCATACTCCTTTTTCCGCAATCATGGTGATCCCTCTCTTTGTTTCGGATTTCTCTCTCTATTTCCGGGTAATTTGAAAATAAGCCTTATTTTACGGTTTTCCAGTAGTCTTCGATTTCCTTAGCCAGTGTTGCGCGATCGCCCTGCTTCGCCAGATATTTTTGCATGGAGGATCCTAACTTAGACCAGTGGTCGGCTGGCAGCAGGCTCATTGACTGCTCTGACTTGCCTTTTGCAATATAATCCTGGATGGACTTGCCAAGTGGATCGGCCGCAGGCAGTGTAATATTTTTGAACGCTGGGATAATGTTCGCTTTGTTTACGAGGAAATCCTGACCTTTCGCATCGTAAACGATCCAGTTCAGGAACTTCTTCGCCGCCTCTTGCTGTTCCGGCGTACTCTTCTCCTTGTCAATGACAATACGCTTGGAAACAGCGGATGAAATCTCCTGATTGCCATAGTCATCGGGATTGTTGCTGATGGGTACAGGCAAGAAACCATATTCTTTGTTAGCCGTATCAAAACCGCTGATTTGCGGCCATGCCCAGTTGCCCATGAACCAAACGCCAACTTCGCCTTTGCCAAGCAGTTCAGGTCCGCGCTCATAAGCTCCTGCCAGTGGGGAAGCCTGATCGATATTGTATTTCATCATGACGTCGAATGTATCCATAAGTCCGTTAAATACGGGATTGGTAGCCAAGTTAACCTGGCCCGCCTTCAGTGATGCTATGAATTTATCCACTTGAGCCATGTCTTTGTTTTGACCAGCATAAGCAAGTGGCAAATAATGAGCGCCTAGGGACCAATCCATTGGTGAAATCACCAATGCTTTCTTTCCAGATGCCTCGATTTGCTGGAACAGCTTTTCAAGGTCATTTCGGGTTTTAATTGTAGTGGGGTCAAAGCTTCCACCTACCGCTTTATCGACAACCGCTTTGTTGTAAATGAACCCGTAGCCTTCAACAGCCAGCGGAAACGCATAATTTTTACCGTCAAACGTTGTATTTGTGGTAGCGTTTTCAACAGTGTCCTTATTCCACTTCTCTCCGCTTAAGTCGAGGATACGATCCTTGAATTTCTCCACATCACCTGTATCAAGCATGATCATGGTCGGCGGGTTTCCAGAAGCATACAATGCAGAGGCACGCTCAAAAGGCGATCCCCCGGCCGGAACCGGCTGAATTTCAACAGTAATGCCGGGATTGTCTTTCTGGAACGCCTTGGCGGCATCCTCCAGTTGTGAAAGGATTTCACCTTTGGAGTTCAAAAGTGTAATTTTCACATTTCCCGAATCCGCTGATCCCCCTCCAGAAGCCGAGTTACCATCTCCTCCGGAGCCGCCGCATGCAGACACCACCATAACCAAAAGAAGCAGCATTACCGTCCATTGAACTCTTTTGAATTTCCTCACTGTTGTCATCCCCCTATTTCTATAATGGCTGCTGTACATTTAAATAAAACGCTTACATATGGATTATATGCTAAAGATTCAATCTGTGTCAATCGTTTGACATGTTAAGCCTTTAACATTTTTCAAAAAAAATCTGTTCCCCTTGTTAGAGGAACAGATTTTTTCATTCAGGTTGTTGCACGCTCAATCAATTCAACAGGCAGCTGATTGACAGGCTGTACCTGCTCCCCTTCTGCCTGCCTACGAATCAGCTCGACCGCCAGCCTGCCGATCTCTGCAATCGGCTGTCTTACCGATGTAAGCTCAGGCGTCAGCCAGGAAGCCGCGCTCACGTCATCAAAGCCTACAATACGCACATCCTCCGGCACATGCCGTCCGGCGCGGGTATATTCTTTCAACGCAAAAGCAGCAATAATATCGCTTGTTGCAAACACCCCATCCACATCCGGATGTTCATGAACGAGTTTGGAGATCATTCGCTCGTATTCCTTTTGGTCGAACACATTCAGGTCTGTTTGAACGATTACATACTCGACATTATGCCTGCCCACGACATCCCGGAAAGCTGTGGTACGTTCGTTGGACAGCATGTTCAGCTCCAGATTCCCACAGATATGCGCAATTTTCCGGCAGCCTTTGCGAATGAGCAGCTCTGTAGCCAGCTCGCCCCCGCGATAGTTGTCCGAAGAAATGTACGGAATATGCGGGTCAATCTGTCTGTCAAATGTCACAAGCGGTGAATTCAAATGTCGGTACTCTTCTACCTCCAGGGTATGGCTACCCATAATGATGCCGTCTACCCGGTTCCGCTTCAGCATATCGATGTACTCTTTTTCCTTCACAGGATCCATATGCGAATTGCACAGCAGAACCTTGCACTTATGCTGATAGGCATAGTACTCCACCTGATTAGCAAGCTCGCTAAAAAACGGATGCGAGACATTGGGAATAATAAGGCCGATAATATTGGACTGCTTGCGTAGCAAGGATCGTGCTATTTCATTCGGTTGATAATTAAGCTCTTCCATTGCGTCGAACACTTTTTTGCGTGTAGTTTCGCTGATATAGCCCCGGTTATTCATTACACGGGATACTGTAGTGACCGACACGCCCGCTTTTAACGCCACATCATGAATTGTTGCCATATGAACCTCTTCCCGGACAAAATACATACATATAAACTATACCTTCTCCCTACCATTTCCACAACCTCAGGTGTTATGTTCATCTCAGTTATTAAAACAGCGACAGTCGTAGACGAAAATCGTCCTCAACTGTCGCTGTTCTTTAACTAACGTATCCCTTTAGTTTAACAATTGTTAAGTGTGCCTTGTTCAGACTTTTCTCTACGTTATTATTGCTCTCTATGAGGCCAGTTCCAGTTTCCAGCTAAGTATTTGTCTCAGGCAATAGGTAGCCGTTAGCTTCCTCATTGACCGTTGCTGTCCATTTTATGTTATCGTTAGCATTCTTATTATTCGGATCTTTCTTTTCCTTATCTATGTTGTAATACGGCTTTAAGCCTTCATGGTTACCACACCGTTACGTTAGAGCTCCCGCTACTCTGATACCCCTCTGTCGCTAACACCTGGTAAGACCAGTTGTTCCCCAGATGCATTCCTTTGCTCGCCCAAGCCTTCACGTGATTGCTGAAAGTGATCGTGGAGTTGCCCCCGGTCGGTCTCTTCGTCTGTCGAACACTCCAGTACTGGATAAATGTCGTTTTTTGGCCGTCAATGGAAGGTGCGTCGTATCGCATTGTTGTGTAGATGTCATATGTGCCCCCATCACTGGTCACCGTACCTTTATACGTTCCGGTAGGTCGATAAGTCCCCCAGCTATCAACAACGTAATATTCGATGAGTGAGTTTCTCGTCCACCCGTAGAGGGCCAAATATCCATTACCGGACGGCGCCCAGACACCGGCATTGTAATTAATCGTTCTGTCTGGCGATCCAGTAGTCCAGCCTTTGCCGACAACAAAATTCCCGCTATTCTTCCATGTTACGCTGTAATTGCCGCCGGACCCATTAACAGCATTAACCGTCCCACCGCCATCGGTCCAATTTTGCCAGTAGTCTGTCGCTGCATTTGAGGTTGATGCAAAAAAACCAAAACTCATGGAAGCTGCAAGAACTACCGTTAACAGTTTCTTACCACTTTTAAACATAATTTACCTCCTAAAATTTTGTGATTTTCATTCTACACCTGCTTGTCGGCCGATTCTCCGTTGCAGTGCATCACTCATATGAACCATATCCCGTGTTTTCTTACTTTCACCTCCTTTATATGTAAAATTATATAATAATAACGATCATATAACCACTTGGCAAACTAAATATTAAACTTTACTATGTTTAGATTTCCCTAAGTTATATATATCCGTCGGGAGTTTATTGAGTTTCTTCTTTAGAGTTCTTCAGATTTTCTTTAGTCATATCCTCGTAAAATCCTAGGATTTTTTCGCTACTATTTTTGCAAGTAAACATTCGGTAAAGTTAAAGGGAAATGGAACTTCGCTGACTCCTCTGAAATTTCCGATCCTGATTTTGCTTGCCAGCCACTCTGGATAGGTTTTTAGTTCGGAGCACATTTACGAAAGTGTATGGAAGGCGCCATATGGGTTCTCTGATAATACTGTGATGGTTCATATTCGTAATTTAAGAGGATACTCCGATCTTTACCTTCGTTGACAGCGATAAAATGGCCAGAGCAATTGATAATCTTCTGATGAACGCCTTAAAGTATTCCTTGAAGCCGGGAGCCATTTACATTCGACTGAAAACGACTTCTGAGCAAATTACGATTGAGGCCGAAAATAAAGGAACTCCTCTTACCCAAGCCCAATAACATCTTTATATTTCAGCTGAACTTGTCTGTAGATAGAAGCTCGAATCAATCAATATTGC
>NZ_JCAJRU010000198.1:0-9589 GCF_059447605.1 Paenibacillus sp. N119s
GCTGTTTGCGGTGATATACACGATTAATCTGAATGACTGGCATCGCGCGACCGCCGGAATAGTGACCTGTGAATTCACCGAATGGACCTTCATACTCACGTTCACCTGCTAACACTTCGCCTTCCAAAATGACCTCGGCTCCCCAAGGTAGATCCAGGTCTGCATCCTTCGCTTTGACCACACGATAAGGCTCGCCCTGAATGGCGCCCGCCATCTCATATTCGGATTGATCGTACAGCAGCGGCGTAGAAGCAGCCGTTGTAATCACAGGCTCACATCCGAGGGCAATAGCCACCTTCAGATTTTCGCCGCGCTCCTCAGCCTGACGGATATGGATCGCAATATCATGCTGTGGTACAGGCTGGATGCCCAAACGGTTCTTGCCTTTTACCTGCATCCGGTACAAGCCAACATTTTGCTTGCCATAGGTATCCGGGTCATCCAGATCGCGTGAAACTAAAATTGCTTTGTCCAGATAAAATCCTCCGTCTCCCTGGTTCAAACGAAACAACGGCAAAATATCAAACAAATTAATATCCTCTGTAATCTCGACTTCATGAAAAGGAGCGGTTTCTTCCCGCTTCACAGGCATCGGAAATTGTTCATAGCGTCTGGCAAATTCAAAAAACTGCTCCTTGAGCGGCGTATTTTTGGGCATTCCCATCATGAGGGCATGATTGGGCCAGGAGCCCATCACATTCATAGCAATACGAGCATCCGTATATCCATAGATGTTGTTGAAAAAGAGAGCAGGCGTCTTATCTCCAAGGTTGTTTAATGCTCTGTTAGCGGCTGCGAGGTCTGGCTCCGGCTTTACCTCATCGCTGATCGTGAGTAATTGTCCCTCCTTTTCCAGGGTGTTTAGAAAATCGCGAAAGTCTTTATAAGCCATCATTCATTCTCCTTCGTCTTTCGATTTCTCAATTCTGGTGCAGCCTGGAGTCATTCTGCTTCATCCCATCCCAGCGTTTGGCTGCGGTTGTGACAATACCGAACTGATCCAATGCGCGAAAAACAATATGATCCACTAATTCCTCGATACTTGCAGGATGATTATAAAAGGCAGGCATCGGCGGCAGGATCATCACGCCCATACGTGACAGCTCCAGCATATTTTCCAGATGGATA
Organism: Paenibacillus sp. N119s; assembly: GCF_059447605.1. Classification (NCBI taxonomy): domain Bacteria; kingdom Bacillati; phylum Bacillota; class Bacilli; order Caryophanales; family Paenibacillaceae; genus Paenibacillus; species Paenibacillus sp. N119s. Next base: position 1,129 of record NZ_JCAJRU010000198.1, read on the forward strand.
CTGCTTAATGGTGTTTCTCTGGTCATGAGCAGCAGCTTCTTTCGCTCCTTCAGTATCACATCCGCTGATCGGGTAAGCAGGTTGTCCGCCATACCGATACGAATAGAGGCAAGAGTCTTCATACTGCAAGGAGCGACGACCATACCATCTACCCGGAAGGAGCCGCTAGAAATACGTGCGGCCTGATCCTTATACGAGTAGACTGCATCCGCCATTGCCTCCACTTCCTTCACCGTGTAGCCTGTCTCATAGGGTATGTTGGCAATAGCCCACGGGGATAGCACCAGATGACTCTCTACTCCAGCCTCTCGTAATTGTTGTAATATACGGATACCAAAGATCGACCCTGTCGCTCCCGAAATTCCTACAATGATTTTCTTCATATGACCCCTCCTTCCATCATCGTTTTATGTTCACCCATGCATTACTATCAAAAATTATACGCCCGTTCCCTGCACACGAAAAATATATATAATATATGTAATGCATACTTTAAAAGTATTCAAATTGAAGCGTTGTTTAGAAATGAGGAGGAAATCCCAATGGACTTGAAGCATCTGCATTACTTTTGCATCATCGTGGAGGAAGGGCAAATCACCAAGGCCGCCAGAACGCTCAACATGGCCCAGCCTCCACTGAGTCAGCAACTCAAAAATATGGAGGACGAGCTTGGTGTAAAGCTGATTTACCGTGAAGGAAAGAAGTGGGAAGTTACCGAGGCCGGATATACACTGTATACACGCGCCAAACGATTATTGGCTGAAATGGAGGACACCTGTAGAGAAATTGGGGAGTTTGAAAACAGAGTAACCGGCACACTTGCCATAGGCACCTCATCCGCCTGTATGTCTCTGATTACTGAACAACTCAGTCACTTTCATCAGGTTTATCCAGAGGTATACATTAAAATAGGACACGGAGACACACATCATCTGGAAGAGCTGCTGCACCAAAATAAAGTGGATCTGGCCCTGCTGCTGCTTCCGGTAGATGACAAATCCTACCATACAATTGAACTGGAGGGCGTTTCTTTTGTTGCGGTTCTTCCGTGTGAATGGGCAGATCGCCATCCCAGTGGGGAAATTACATTACAGGAAGCTGCCAGCTATGACCTCTTGTTGGGACGCCGAACAGAAGGACACGGACTATACGAAACCGTCATCCGCAAATTTCAGGAACACCATCTTATTCCGCGCGTCGTACTGGACTGTCCAGAAATATCGACCATTCTCTCGCTCGTTTCCACAGGCATGGGAATTACCATCATTCCAGACGCTGGCTTGGGACAAGAATACGAGGACAGATTTCGCACACTCTCCATTAAGGAGCCATTCCCCTTCACACAGCCTGCCGTCGTATGGCGCAAAGATCGTTATTTATCCAATGCAGCCCGCAAATTTGTTGAATTGCTACAAGCTGGAGACACGAAAAAGACTGTTCCCGAGTAGATGCTCTACCGCTCTACTCCTGAAACAGTCTGATGCTGGATGAACTTCCTTCATTCGGTCGTTGATGCCGCCTTACTTCACTCCTTGATGCCGATACTCGGTCGGAGTCATTCCACATTTGCGCCGGAATACCTGTGTAAAATGTCGCATATCTTGATAGCCGATCCGCTCGGAAATATCAGCCAGCCGCAAAAGAGGATCACTTAACAGCCGCTTTGCCTCTTCCATACGCAAGGAAATGACGTAATCCTTATAGCCTTGTCCCGTTTTTTGTTTGAATAACTGGCTGAAATATACTGGATTTAAAAATACGATGGAGGCCACCTTTTCCAGTGACAGCTCCTCTGTAAAGTGAGCCTGAATATACTGCAATGCTACATCAACCGTGTGCATGCCCTTACGGAGACATTCTCCTGTATCCGCTGCTGCAGCTGCAATCTCCTCTGGCGTTCGTCTTAGTCGCGCCACCTCTTCAGGTATGGATGAGAAATTGTGGTGAACACCCGAGCGTGTAATTTGCAAAGGTACCTTCACATAACGCTTCAAATGGGATTCAAGCAAAGACTCCAGCCGTGCGGCCTCTGCTTCATCCCTTAGCCTTGCAATCCCCAGCAGACTATGGCGGTCCAGACTGACGACAAAGCCGCTGCCCCCAGCCTCAATGAGCTCGGACAATACATTTTCAATCATAAAATGCTCTAAATGCGTCTGCTTGTGATCAGGTTCCATGCGAACCATAAAAAGATGGAACTCTGGATAATTTTCGACGAAGGGCTGTATATCCAGCTTGCCTGTATCCAATCCAAGTGCATAACGCTGGAAAACAGCTTCACGTAAATAAACCATATTGGATTTAAGAAGCCTGCCTTCGTTCGCCTGTTGCGAGGCCACAAGCGCTTCGGCTGCTAATACTTCAATACATTCCAGCAGCTTTTTTTTACCGATGGGCTTTAACAGGTAGTCTTTGGCACCCAGCTTTACTGCTCTTTGTGCATATTGGAAGTCGGAATGGGCCGAAATGACAACCCACTGCAGATGAGGATGCTTTCGCTTGGAAATACGCATGAATTCCAGACCATCCATACCGGGCATCAGGATATCGGTCAATACAATATCTACAGGATGCTCCGCCAGAATGCCTGCTGCTTCCTCGGTGGAAGCAGCGAGATGAATGCCGCAGGTTGGTAGTGCTTGGCCAATAGTACGCCGAATCCCCTGTCGAATCATACTTTCATCGTCAGCTATCAGAATATTCATGTTTTTCCTCCTTCTGTGGCAGAGGCACATTTACAGTGACTGTCGTTCCGGCTCCTGGTGCGCTGGAGATCCGTAGGCCGTACTCTTCTCCGAACATGTGCCGTAGCCTTAAATTTAGGTTTTGCAGGCCGATGCCTCCCGCCTGCCCGCTGCCCGCCTGTTTGCCGGGTTCTGCCAAAGCGACCTGGACCACCTCCCATCGTTCATACTCCATTCCTACTCCGTTGTCGATGATGTGTAGGCTCAATACACCATCATACTCCTCCGCTCTAACGAGCAGTTTGCCACCTGTATCTGCATGAAGAGGCTCCAGCCCGTGTTTCACCGCATTTTCAATCAGTGGCTGCAAGGTCATTTTGGGTACACGGATATCCAGCCATCGATCTTCGATGTAGACGTCGACAGCTACCCTGCCCTCTAGCCGGGCCTGGATAATGGTGAGGTAATGACCGACCTGCTCTACTTCTTCCCGAAGGCTTACATCGGCTCCCTCTTCCCAGTGACTGCTGTAACGGAACATATGGGATAAGGAGAGCACTACCTCTCCGAGCTGATCCTGTCCCTTTTCATCTAGCATCCAATAGATCATATCCAGCGTATTGTACAGAAAATGTGGATTAACCTGCGTCTGTAGAGCGTGCAGTTCAGCATTTTTTTCGCTGACTGATGATACACGCACCAGCTCAATCAGTTCTGCAATTCGTCTTACCATATGGTTGAAAGAGGTAGCCAACTGGTTGATTTCTTCATAGGATGTGATGTTTACCGTGTGGCGGAAATTGCCTGTCTCTACCCGTTTCATTTCCCGAATAACTCGTTTGAGCGGATGGGAGATGCCTCTGGAGACGATGGATGCAATTAGCGCCGACAACATAATAAGTATGGGTGCCACGATAAACAAGTATCTTTGAGTTTGCGCCAGTTCCACGTTCAGATCCTCACCGGGTGTTACACTAATCACCGACCAATCAGCAAACGGAAGCTTGGAAGCGATTACAACTTTCTCTTTACTCCGATCTACAATTACATCCTCCTCCGGGACCTGCTGCTCTAGATTTCTCAAATCTGGTGGCGGATCAGAAGAGGTAGCTGATACAATTCGATTTTCATGGCCTAACAGATAGACTTGGCTATTATTGCTCAGCCGTAAATTGTGGAGAGCGGACAAAACGGAACGCGGTTCAGCCTCAAACAAAACAATACCAATCGGCTTGTGTTCATCCAGATCATAGAGCTGCCGTCCAAAAGCAAACACAGGCCTGGTTTCCACTTGGTCGATGACAGAGTGAGGATAAACACCCAGCCATGCAATTTTACCCGCCGACTTTCGAATTTCCCTGTACCATTCCGTCTGCTCGTAATGAGTATCAATGACATTCATATAATTCCCGTAATTGTATACCTTGCCTGTGTCTGTGATCACATGAATGCCTATCAGATCCTCGCGCGAATAATAGATGGCTCCAAGGATATTCGTAATCGTACGTTCGTTAATGTAATTGACAGCAGGCAAGTCACTACGATCTGTGGTCAGCAGACGAACCAAGTCCATATTGTTGCTGATTGACTTGGAGAGACTGTTATAGCTGCCGAGCAGCAATTCAAACAATCCTGCCGTTTGAGATACATTTTTACGTGCAAGCTCGCTGACCTTATCATGGAACTGCACCGTAGTACGGTTGTAGAATAATAGACTGACCGCTAGCACAATACCGGACATGCTCAATAGGAATAAAACAAACAAGCGGTATTGAATGGATTGAAAACGGCGCATCATACCTCCGTGCGCTCCTTTCGCATTGACCGCCTATCCTTTTACCGCTCCCGCAACCATACCCTTGGTGATTTTTTCGGACAGGACAAAATAAATAATAATAACCGGTAAGGCTCCCATGACCAGAAAAGCACCAATATTGCCGTAATTCACAGAATACTGGCTGACGAACGTATATACGCCGAAAGGGAGAGTTTTTAGCTTTTCGGACGAGATAAAGGTGGCAGCCATAATGTATTCATTCCAGATATTAATGAAAGTTAAAATACACACTGTCATGATAGGCGGAATCGAGATAGGTAAGATTACACTGCGGAAGATACGATAAATGCTCGCTCCGTCAATGTAGGCGGATTCTTCAATTTCGTGGGGAATGGACCGCATAAAGCCGGATAGGATGAAGACCGCAATCGGTGTCTGAAAAGCGATGTAGGGTAAAATCAGCGAGAAATACGTATTCAGAATATGGACGTTTTTAAACATCACCATCAGCGGTAGCAGTGTAGCTTGCATGGGGATCATCATCCCGACCAAGAACAACGTCAGCACAACAGCCCCGAAACGCCAGCGAAAACGTGTAATTGCATAAGCAGTCATCGAGCTTAATACAATGACAAAAATCATCGTAACCCCGGTCACCAGCACACTGTTTCCTAAATAACGCAAGTAACTCCCTGATTCATAGGCTTCCTGGTAGTTGTGCCACTGGGGCACTTGAGGGAGTGCAAAGAAGCTTGAACCTAATATCTCTTCATTCGTCTTCAACGAATAAGTCAGCAGCCAAAAGAGTGGATACAGCTGCGTGACCACTAAGACGGCCAACAGGGCGAAGACCCCCATTTTCTTCAAGGCGTTCAACAGTCCCATCTCCTCTAGCTTACCTTATTTTCAATACGTTTGAAAACAAAATTTATCACAATTGTAAATGACAAGCAGATGACTACAAGAAAAGAGGCCAATGCACTGCCATACCCGTATTTCATAGATAAAAAGGACATATTGTACATATACGTGGATACTGTATCCGTCGCATGGGCTGGTCCTCCTCCTGTCATTACCCAGATCAAATCAAACGATTGTAAGGACCCGATAAAGGCTAATACAATCGATATTTTAAAAATAGGCACAATGAGCGGCAACGTAATGTGACGGTCTGCTTTGAATCCTTCTGCTCCATCAATTTTAGCTGCTTCATACAGCTCATTGGGTATATTTTGTACCCCGGTAAACTGGATAAGCAAATGGTAGCCAAAATATTGCCACAACGAGACAAAATATAGAGCATACATCGCTACCTGCGGTTCCGTCAGCCAAGAGCGTGTCCAGCTTTCCAGCCCGACCGCCATCAAAATACCGTTCAGCATCCCACCCATCGAGGCCGGATTGTAGATCGTCTTCCACAACTGGCCGATAATGACCACCGATAGAATGACCGGCAGAAAATACATCGTAACCAATGTATTTGCTTTACGCACATAACGATTGAGTAAAATGGCCAGCAGAAGACAGAGCAGGATTTCCAGCATAGAAAATACAGCGAACATCATCGTCCGCTTCACGGATGGCCAGAACACTGGATCGGCTGTAAAAATTCGCTTAAAATTAGCCAGTCCCACAAACTTCGCCTCAGCAATTCCGTTCCAATCCAGCAGCCCGCAATACACAGATACCAGAATCGGAACAAATACCATACAGGTATACAACAACAGGCAGGGCAGCACGAAAACGGCAATCGTGCGTGTCGGCACCTTCAGTACATTCATGCTCTAATCTCCTTTATGATGATTCGGAGCAACTTCTGGGGGATGCTTAGCCATTAGCAATTCCTAATCAGGGAGGGGAACCTTCGCTCCCTCCCCTAGCTTATTCAGGATTTTGCAAAATTGATCCAGTCCTCCGAAAGATACAATATCTAGACGAGCTAGGGCATTTCGAGCTATATTTTGTTCATCAGAAGTCGCTATTCGATTTTTGCAATATCTTCACTTATTTATTCGCTTCAAAAGTGTTCTGATGTTCCTTCGCAACTTGTGCAGAGTCCTCTTGTTGCACGAACAGGTTCTGAATGCTACTCAGATGCGCCTGCGCAATAGCGGGGTTCATCGTATTGTCAAAAGCGAGGTCCCCTCCTTTTACATTTTTAAACAGCTCATTGAGACTAATGGCCAACTCGGAATACCCGGCTTTCTTCAGATCGCCTTTTATTTTCTGACCGCTGCCAATTGCATTTTTCAGCTCAAACTGAATCTTCGGCATCTCTGTAATAAAATAGTGCAGAAAGTCCTTCGTCTCCTGTAAATGTTCACTATTTGCCGATACCGCAAACGCGCTACCCGGTGCAATGACATATTCATTCACATCCCCTTTGCCATTCACCGTAGGGAATTGGAACGCTCCTACCTTACCTGCTACCGGAGATGCATCAATAGAACCCGTTTCCCAAGTACCCATGATATACATCGCAGCTTTTCCAGTTTTAAAAATATTTCCGCCTGCATTATAGTCAATAGATGTGGCTCCATCTGGGAAAGCTCCAGCCTGCACTAACTCCTGAAATGCATCTACAGCCTCCACAAAAGCTGGGTCGTTGAACGTCTTTTTACCATCCAGCACATCATTAAGGAAATTGGGTCCTTCATTCGTACGCAACAAAATATTCATAAAAAGGAGGGAACCAGTCCATGAATCCTTTTCTCCAATGGCAATTGGGGTAATTCCCTTCGCTTTCAGCGTCTTGACCGTCGTAATCAACTCATCAAAGGTGGCCGGCAACTTTTGAATTCCCGCCTGCTCGAACAGTTCTTTATTGTAAAAGACCACTTCTATATTGTTGCCATCCGGAAAAGCATAAAGCTTATCATCGAAGCTATAGTAATTAAGAAGCCCATCCTGAAACGTATCTTTCAAGCCCTCTTTATCAGCCACATCATTTAAGGGCGCGAGTAGTCCGGCATCTACGAATGGCTTCATCTGTGCAGCCGGATTTACAATCGTGATATCCGGCACTTCTTTCGCTGCTGCTTGTGTTTTCAGCTTGAGTTTTTGCTGATCTGTATTTAGCGAATCCAATTCAATTTTGACATGAGGATGATCCTGCTCGTATTGGCTTACAATCTGCTTAATCATTTTGTACGAAGGGGTGCTAGGATCAGGATTGATGTTTTGAAAGGTAATCGTCACATCCTTCGTTACATTGCCTCCACCCTTTTCCCCTGGATTTCCCGGACTTGCGCTTTGTCCGTTATTACAAGCTGCCAGCGTCAATGCCAAGGCGCCCGCCGCTACAGTGGCAAACGCTTTCATTTTTACTCTGCTCATATTCCTTTTCCTCCTCTGGTTGAAGCATTGCGCAATTTATCCTCCTGATCGGTGGACACTCAATGCCCGCTTGTTCTTTTCATTATGTTCCATAGAAAAGACGTGAACAATGCGTGAACTTAAGGAGAAGGGTTTGTTTTTTTAAGCCCTCCATTTGCGTGCTTCAAAATTCATTCATATCATATCTTGCAATTTATCCAGAAGACAGGCATAATATAAATAACATCACTTTTTGATAATGATTATCATTATTAAATTATAAATACACATAGACTTAAAGGAGGCAGGACCGCAGTGAAAGAAGCTTCTAGTAAAACCTCCCTGCATATCGATGATTATTTGGATCTTCTCAATCTTGCCGTACAAGTCGGAGATATAAAGTGGCAAAAGGAAATAACCCGTAAACTTCAAGCCTTAAGTGCCCTCCAGGTAGAACAGGTTGAAATAGATTAACATCGCACAATGCATATTCTGTACCCAAGAATATTATAGTGCTTTTAGCCGAAGGCATGACATGAGTCTTTCATGTGAGCGATAAATGAATCGGATATAAAAAAGAACACAGCCTTATGGCTGTGCTTTTTTTGTGTGCTTGGCAACGTCCTACTCTCCCAGGACCCTGCGGTCCAAGTACCATCGGCGCTGGAGGGCTTAACGGTCGTGT
>NZ_JCAJRU010000199.1:0-9589 GCF_059447605.1 Paenibacillus sp. N119s
AAGAAAATGCTTCATAAATTAGTTCCTGAGAAGTATGGAGTTGATTTAGAAACTTTTCTTCGGCAGGCCTATTTCGAGCAAGGTCTTGATCAATATAAGATAGCTGAGATTTTAGAATGCACAGCTGGAGCTATATGTCTTTGGTTCTCTAAATTCAACATCCAGACACACCCTAATGGCACCTTTCAAAGAGGGCGAAAGCTGTCACCGAAACATATTGAAGTCATCAAAAAAACTCATACTGGCAAAAACGTTACAAAAGCAACTAGAGAAAAGTTGAGTAAGGCCAGACGAGGTATTTCATATATTGGTAAATCACCACATTTCACAGGAAAGCGATTAGGTAGAACTGACGGGTACATTCAACTTTACAAGCCAGATCATCCTAATGCATCTAAAGAAGGATATGTCATGGAACATCGTTTTATCATGGAACAAAAATTAGGGCGGTACCTTACTAAAAAGGAAGAGGTACATCACATCAATCATATAAGAAATGATAATCGAATTGAAAACTTGCACTTGTTCTCTTCGAAAGAAGATCACCAAAGGTTCCATATGAAAAAACGGCACAAAGAACGGAGGAATAAAAATGTCAATTAATCGTGTGGTACTTGTGGGTCGCTTAACAAAGGACCCTGAGCTCAGATATACCCCGAACGGAATTGCTACAACTACTTTCACGCTGGCTGTAGATCGTCCATTTACCAGTCAAGGCGGTGAACGGGAGACGGATTTCCTACCTATTGTGACCTGGCGGCAGCTTGCAGAGACGTGCGCCAACTATCTTAAAAAGGGCCGTTTAACCGCCGTAGAGGGCCGTGTACAAGTGCGTAACTACGAGAACAGCGAAGGCAAGCGGGTGTATGTAACTGAGATTGTAGCGGATAATGTGCGGTTTCTGGAGGGTAACCGAGACAACCAGAGCCAGCGAGATCCAAACGAACCGGATCATCGCCGCAATTATGATAAAGACCCGTTTGCAGACGATGGAAAACCAATAGATATATCAGATGATGACTTACCTTTCTAGGAGGATAAATGGAAATAATCAATGTGACACAGGAGCTATACGCCGCTTCAAAACGACTGGGGAAGTCAGCGGATGCATTGTTCGGATTAGGTAAAGACAAGGCGGAAACAGAACGTATCTATCGCGCTGAACTAGCTAAAGAAATGTTTAAGCTACGCCAGGATAAAGTACCTGTGACGCTTATACCTGATATGGCAAAGGGGAACGTATCGAAGCTGCTGTTTGACCGAGACTTGGCAGAAACACAGTTCCAAGCCGGCATTAAAGCTGCGGATGCTATCAAGGTTCAGGTATCGGCGTTACAAAGTATTCTCAAATTGCAGACGGATTTATAGGAGGATCTATGAAGATAGATTTAATGGATGAATGGTATCCCGTTCCTAAGCCCGGCAAAAGCAAACGTGTAAAGCTCACACAGCGTCAAAAGGGAGATATAAGCCAACAGGTAGATAAGCAGCTTAAAGCGCGGTCACACGGACTTTGTGAGCTTTGTGATAATGCCTTGGCTACCGAACGAGCTCACTTAATCGGACGTAAGCATATTAACCATAAAACGAGAGTAACGGACTTATTACATTTATGTACGGCATGTCATGACTGGCTTGATGAAACGCCGGAAGGAATACGGGCACGGAAATGCATGGCTATGCTTGTTCACAACACTTCCGAGAAATTCCCGGAAATTCCCGGAACTTCTGAGAAACAAACGGAATCGAAGGGAAGCGTTAGAGATGGCTGAAAAGAGAATGATTTCAAAAGTGATATCAATATCAGAAAAAGTAAACATGTTGCCTGAACTTTTCGACATGCTGCTGTTTACATGGATGATTCCACATACAGACGATTTCGGTCGTCTGGCGGGATCGCCTGCAAAAGTGAAAGCTTTAGTAGTGCCAATGTTAGATAAGACACTGGCTGAAATTGCTGATTCTCTTAGGAGATTAGACAAAAACGGGCTGATTGTTTGGTATGAAACGGAAGGAGAAAAGGTCGTTCAGGTGATCAATTTTGAAAAACATCAACAGGGTTTACACAAACGAACGAAGTCTAAATTCCCGGACATTCCGGGAAATTCCGGGAACTTCCCAAAAATTCCTCCTGAAGGGAAGGGAACTGAAGAGAATAGAACTGAAGAGAATAGAACTGAAGAGAATAGAACTGAAGAGAAGGGAAGGGAACAGGTTTCGCCTGATGGCGACAGCAGCCTTAATCCTTATCGGTATTATGAAAATGGTTTTGGGATTATGAGTCCAGTTGTTAGAGACAACATAGACGACTTATCAAAAGAATACGGTGATCGTTGGCTTTGTGAAGCTATGAAAATAGCAATTTTAAGAGGCAAACGAAATATGGCTTATGTCCATGGCATTTTAAAAAGCTGGCATGCTGACGGAATAGACGAGCCTTGGAAGGAGGAACAAACGAATGAAAAGTCTGAAGGATCAATTAAAGGGTCTCAGTCCCGAAGAAATGGCGGCAGAACTGCTGAAACGGCTGAGAGCGAGTTCGCCTTCCTCGACCGACAAAACCGAACCGGAGCCACCGAAGAACCACCGATGTGAAAAATGCCGGGATGAAGAAGGTTTTCTGATCCGTGTTAAAACCGGAGACGGACCATTTGATTACCGGGACGACTGGCGAGATTGCGAGTGCAAAAAGGAAAGGGTGGCAGAACGGATGATGAAGTCAAGCCGGATTACACCGGAGTTTCAGAAGAAGACTTTCGGTAACTTTGTACAGGATGGCAGACCACATACAGTTGTAGAAGCCTACAAAGCGGCATACAACTGCGTTCAGGATTTAGACGACCAAGGAATACCAAACCATAGCATTGCTCTTCTAGGGCGTCCTGGATGCGGCAAAACGCATCTGCTTATGGCAGTGTCAAACAATCTATTAGCCAAAGGAATACAGGTGCTATATTTCCCTTTTGTCGAGGGGTTTAACGAGATCAAAGCCAATCTAGACACGCTGGAGCAACGCATACACCAAATGCAACAGGCGGATGTGCTTTATATAGATGATTTATTCAAGGGCCGGGAGAAGGCAACAGATTTCGTAATTGAGCAAATGTTCGCCATCATCAATTATCGCTACCTCGAACGAAAACCAATCCTTATCAGTTCAGAGAAAACAATAGCTGGCTTATGCGAGATTGACGAGGGCATAGGAAGCCGGATTAACGAGATGTGCCGCAACTATAAAGTAGTGCTGCAAGGCGGGATTGAACTTAATTATCGTCTCCAGTAAGACTCCAATAAGAAGGGAAGAAGATACGGATGCGAAATGTAATTTTTGATGTAAGCAAGGAAACTGTAGGAATTTTGGTAGATCAAATCAAAGGTCAAAATGAGGATAGTTTAATTGCACTGGCCCCATTATCTAACGGCGTTACAGTCCATGCACCGAATAAAAAAGGCAAATACAAGGGGTACCATCGCTTAGAGCTCCAAGTAATGATACCGGAAGATGCCATTCAGGGTGAGGGGGCTTTAACAGATTTCGGAGCATTCGTGATGCTCAGACTACCAAGAAATAGGGTGCGGGATCACTTAAAACACTCAGCCGTATTAACCCAAGGAGAGGGGATAGAGGAATGATCCAATGGATCAAACGTCTGATATGTAGATACAGGGGTCATAAGTGGGAGACATATATAGTCAGCACAGGTTACGGGAGCAATGAAATAGAGCAAGCAGGCTATTGTGTTCGGTGTGGTTTGGATACTCACGGAGAATATCAGTGATGGAGGGGATAGAGGAATGAACCAATGGATCAGTGTGAATGAGCAGCTTCCAGAAACGAGAAAAAGAGTATTGGTGAGTTTCATAACATCATCAGGAAAAAGATGGACAACTTGCGCCGATTATATCGCTCCAAGAACAGTGCCGGAAGATGAATATATGGATGAAGAGTACACGGATGGCGGGGAATATGACGAAGAGAATGACTGCTATTGGACTACAAGCGGTTGGTACGAATTTAACTATGAGCCTGAAACGAATTGGAGATTAGGTGAAAAGGTAACTCATTGGATGCCTTTGCCGAAGGCCCCCGAAGCGACCGAATAGCCTAGCGAAGCGGCAGCCGAATAAAATCACAGCCCCTAAAGGGCAAGGAGAGGAATAAGAAATGACTGCAAATATATCGAAACATATGAACGTTACCACGCTTGAGATCAAAACAGGATTGAAAGGTTTCGTGTACATCCATAATTACGGTAGGCACTCAATACAGGGATCAGGTTGGGGATTTTTCGCTGGTGGTAATCCTTACGCACTTAATCTTGTCATGGTAATCAACAACAACGATGACGTGCATAAGTGTATCGCAAAAATTAACGAAATTGACTGGATCGATTTGTATGACAAAGCGGAATGCACAGACTTTTTGCGCCGGATGATTAGAGATTAGGGATTACTAGCATATCAAAGGAGAGGAATAAGGGATGATTAGAATATCGGGAACAGCAACTGTATGCGTGGATTTTGAAGTGAAATTGGATATGACGGAAGATCAATTTTTTGAACTAACCGAGAAAAAACAAAACGAACTGCTTGAATCCGCAATTGACTGGCGGGATGCTTTACAGAATGGGCAAACAGACGAAATTGAAGTCGATGACATTGTGGAGGTCTAAACCATGGATAAGAAGATAAAAGAGATAAAAGAAGCACTGGCAGCAGCTACACCGGGACCGTGGGAATGGCGGTCTGGTGGATACAATGAGAATGGTTCTTTTTATGGTGATACATCCTTTGAAATATGCAGTTTTGGTGGTCAAAAAGGATATGAAGAGCATGCAGGTACAGACCCTAAAGACGAAGATATAAACTTAATTGCCAATGCACCATCATATATTGATTACCTTTTACAACAGATAGAGATTAAGGATAAGGCACTGGAGTTTTATGAGGATGAAACGAACTACACGACAGAAATACTTGTGCCAGGTGAAGAATATAGCTTTTTGTTAATCCTTGACGATAAGGGGAAGGTTGCCCGTGCAGCTTTAAAAGGAGATGATACAAATGAGTAGACCCATCAAATTTAGAAAGTGGGATAAGGATTTAAAAAGGATGCATGTGTGCGGTGAGGATGTTCATGACTCAATCGCCTTCGGGGAAAACAACGAGGCATATTATTACAACGAAGCATGGTATTGCAATCTCGATAAAGACAAGGACTGTGAGTTGATGCAATTTACCGAACTACTAGACCGTAATGATAAAGAGATATACGAATCCGATGATGTGAAATTCAACGGCAGGATGTATAGAGTTACATGGAACTACGGAAGGTTCATAGCTGTAACACTAGATGACAATGTTGCGTATGAATTGCATCAAATCAATGATGGATGTGAGGTAATTGGCAACATCTATGAAACTCCACTGGAGGATACCCCATGAATCCAATAGACGACTACAACTACTTAGACGAGGACCTTGAAGGATCGCTTCGTATAGCTAGAGCAGAGTTAGAGTGGGAGAACGCACAGGAGGCCGAAGACGAACGTGAAACCGTTTGAAAGCATGACCAATTCTGAACTGGTCATTGCAGCTTATGACGAAACTAAAGATTATGATTATCGAATACTTGCACATGAAGAAATCTACCGGAGGGCAGGTGTAACGGATGGCGACGGATTACACAAACCGGATGGACGCCATATTTGAGACTTGGGAATATCACCTGTATGAAAAGCTTGCTGGGGCTGACCGGATTGTTGCGCTTATTCAAAGCGAAGGCTCAATGTTTGGTATTCCGCCAGAAGCACGGACAGATTATATAAAGCGAAAACTAGTAGACATGATAGATCAGATAGCGGAAAAGCGTGAAGCTAGTGACCTGGGCAAGCCGGGGCGAAAAAAGAAAATAGGATAGGGGAATGAATATGACCAGATACGTAGGAATAGACCCGAGTACCAAAACAGGGGTATGCATCTTGGATGCAGATGGTAATGTACTGGATGCATTGGAAGTAACGGCTGCTGGGAAAGATCCAGAGCGTATGTCAGACATCATCACTGATGTGTGTGAAAACGTAGATTACGGTGATGTGGTAGTGATAGAGGGTTTTGGCTTTGCTTCACAATCGGGCTTCCTCCTTGGCGGGATTGGTTGGGGAATCCGATTGGACTTGTACGAACGTAACATTAAATATCAGGAAGCCGCTCCTTCAGCGCTTAAAAAATTCGCTTCAGGTAAGGGAAACACAAAAAAGGATGAATTGGCAGTAGAGATATTTAAACGGTGGGGCTTCCAACACGGTTCAGATAACGTCCGAGACGCGTTTGTTTTAGCTCAGATAGCTCGTTCATTACGAGGTAATACCAATACTGCCAAATTCCAAAAGGAAGTCATACAAGCCATTTTAAAGCCTCCAGTGAAAAAGAAGAAAAAAGCATAGGATACTGTTTTAACACAGGGTGAAATTATCAAATTAATTCATATAACAACGTATAAAGGAGTTCTAGGAATGGAGAATAAGACTCTTAAATATATCCCTGGCTATTATCCATATCGTATCGATGAAGACGGAAAAGTGTTTGCTCCACATGCGAAAACAGGCTTTCCGGTTTTGGTGAAAGAGAGTAATCGGATGGTAAATGTTCGTCAAGATGGGAGTCCAAAGAAAGTAAAAGTAGCTGAATTATACCGTAGAGCATTTAACAAGCTGCTTCCAGAGGATTAAATATATAGCCCCCAAGGGCAGAGAGGACATAACAATGGATAAAGCAAAAATATCAAAAGCTCAGGCGCAGGCTGTAAATCTGCTTAAGAAAGTACACCCTGAGTCGTCGATTGTAAGAATGCATGTTGAGTATCCCGAAAAATGGTCGAAAGACTTTGAAGGTGTAAATGGTATGGAATTGGATTTGCTTATACGCGCTCTTTATAACGGTTATGAAGTGGAATTAACGATGGAAGAACGGATGAAGGAGGCTTTCGAGGAAACAACGGCTCATGATGGATGCTTTTACGGAGATATTGTGTCGGAAGCAAACGGGTTCCACGCTGGCTTTATCACGGCGCTTAAAATTGCAGGCATTGAGGTGCCAGGCATAACGGATTAAGCCCCATAGGGGATAAGAAGGAGGGAACAGCCCTCCATAAGGGGATAGACATATGCGTAAATTAAGCCTGTTCAGCGGTATAGGCGGAATTGATTTGGCGGCTGAGTGGGCGCAAATGGAGACGGTGGCATTTTGTGAACGGGAGCCATTCCCGCAGGCTGTATTACGTAAGCATTGGCCTGACGTACCAATCTACGACGATGTATGCACGCTGACAGCAGATAGATTAAGGGAGGATGGAATACTTGGAGACAATCGAACAATTGACATTATTTCCGGAGGATACCCTTGTCAGCCTTTCAGTGTTGCCGGGGACAGAAAAGGCACGGAAGATGACCGCCATCTCTGGCCTGAAGTGTTCCGACTCATACAAGAAATCAAGCCTAGGTGGTTTGTTGGCGAAAATGTTGCTGGGCACGTCACATTGGGCCTCGACATCGTACTTACTGACTTGGAAAGTATCGGCTACGAGTGGGAAACGATTGTTCTTCCGGCTTTATCCGTCGGAGCGCCACACAGACGAGACAGGGTTTTCATTGTGGCCCACTCCTACGGCGAACGATGGGAAAAACATTACACTCCCACCAGCCGCGAGGAATTGGGACAGCGTGCCCGGAGAAGTTTTGAGGAGGTACTTCCCAACGCCAACGGCAAGCCAAGATTACAAACCGATCAGACAACTTGCACCTTCGGAAAAGGATGGGAGCCACGGAACGATGTTGGTGGGAGCAATAGGGGATATGTACCCGGAACTTATTGGAATGTATTTGAACCCCCAACTTTCGGAGTGGCTAATGGGCTTCCCGATCACATGGACCGAGTTAAAGCACTCGGGAACGCGGTAGTACCAGAACAGGTATATCCAATCCTAGCAGCCATCAAAGCCATAAATGACAGTCTTTAAGGGGGATACACCCCCTACTACCTATAAAGGAGAGATATACCAATGGATTACTATTCACCGACCATAAAACGTCTACAAGAATGGCATGAAAAAGCGAATGAAGAAGAAATACAAGCTGATTTTAGCAATGAAGTTGGGGCAGAGCTTTTTATTTACATCTCAAATTGTGGACGGGATTCTAAGACAGTAACGCTACATGGATTTATAAAGCATTTAGAAAAGACAGCAGCTAGCTTCGGTTTGAAATAGCTAGGGAGAGGCATAACAGCCTCTTACCACCTATAAAGGAGAGATATACAGATGGCAACTGGACAAGTAAACCCTGACCTATACGAACTTTTGAGAGAGCGTGAAACCGGACTCTATATACAAAACTTCGAAAAAAACATAACAGTATTCGCATATGTACATTTAGACTTCGGGGATATTTCGGATTTTGTCAAGTTGGTTGGAGATGACTATTTATGCGAAGGCGGGTATGATGCCAAGATTTGCCCAACGTCAGTCGTTGTTGAAATAAACGATGTGATTGAGCGTTTCGACAATGAGTTATCTGATTACAAAAATTGTTTTGATGAAGACGATTGGAAACGGCACGAAAAAGAAATTGCAATTATGGAGGCTTAACAGCCTCTTACCCTACCCAACAGAAAGGAGAAAGCAACATGGAACGGATATACCGGACTTATGCTGATACCGAAGTCACTCAGTTATCTACAGCCGTAAAATGCCCTCATTGCGGTGAAGAGTGGATGGAGCCAGACACGGACGAATGTGGGAAAACTTATAAATTGAGATGTGAAAATGAGGACTGTGAACGGGAATTTGAAATGCACTTTGATGCTTCATAGCCTCTTACCCTATACCCCTATAAGGAGATGAACCAATTTGGACGGACTCGTTATTAAGCCTAAATGGGCAGATATGATCCTATCGGGAGTCAAAACGTGGGAGATTCGCGGAAGCAAGACTCATAAGCGCGGCACCATCGGTATTATCAAGAGTGGCAGCGGACTTGTATATGGCACAGTGGAGCTTATGAGTTGCGTTCCACTGACTATGTACAACTGGGAGATAAACAAGGATAAGCATCATGTTTCATATGCAGATATAGATTACAAAACACCCTATGCATGGGTAATGGGAAATCCAATCATTTACCCGGAGCCTGTACCTTATAAACATCCACAAGGGGCAGTTATATGGGTTAAATTAGGAGGCGGTAAAGGTGAGTGAACAAATTAAAGAAATCAAAGAAAGGTTTGAGTTCAATCTCAGAATAGCAGAGACGACAGGAGGCGCAACGGGCGCTGAATACAAAGATATTCAATACCTATTGAATTTGGTAGACTCACTCCAGCAGCAGCTTGCAGAGAGGGACCAGACAATAGCCCTGATCACCAAGGATCATGATATTTTGCTAGAACAGTCTATACGAGAATTGGCAGCAGCGGAAAAGAACTGGCGAGAGAAGGGCGATGAAAATCGCAGGCTACGTGAAGCACTGAAAGAAATAGCTGATACCAAATATGACATGTCAGGTGTACTTGGACGAGTTACGGCACGTCGGGC
>NZ_JCAJRU010000200.1:0-9562 GCF_059447605.1 Paenibacillus sp. N119s
GGATATAAGCTCTGTAACTGGCGCGCCGCGCTGTACCATGCCGAGCAGCGAGGTACTTTCCGCCGTATCACCGAACAAAATAGCTCCAGTGATAGCGCCGGCGCGCATCATCACTTTTTTGTAAATTTCCTGCATTCCGTTATACTCCACGATCGCGATCTCGTTTCCCTCTTCACGAATGTCTCCGGCAGAAAATAAATGAATCCCCGCCACCTTGAGCTGTGCATACGGGACCGTCCCTTCATAGGGAGCCGTTTCATGATCACAAATCACTTTTGCCAGCACTTTGGCCTGCTCATATAGCGGCGCCACCAGCCCATATGAAATCCCGCGGTGCTCAGCACATTCACCAACTGCGTAAATCCCAGCAATACTCGTGCGCATATAATCATCCACGACAATGGCACGGTTTACCTTCAGACCACTGTCCTGAGCCAATCCGATATGGGGCCGGATACCAACCGCCAGCACGACCAAATCCGTTTCCAATCTATTCCCATCTGCAAACATTAATCCTTGTACTCGGTTACGGCCGATAATACGGACCGTATCCTTCGCCAAATGAAACCGCATGCCCTGTTGCTCCAACCGCCGTTGTAAAAGCACAGCCGCAGTACGGTCAAGCTGACGATTCATCAAAAACTGCGCATTATGAACAACGTCCGTTTCCATCCCTAAATTCAGCAAGCCTTGAGCAGCCTCAAGCCCCAATAGTCCTCCTCCGATGACGGTGGCCCTTCGGTACGTTTTGGCGTACCTTGCCATGGTTTCACAGTCATCCACATCACGAAAAGCGATGACTCCTTCTTTTCGGACTCCAGAGATGGAAGGTATGAAAGGCAATGAGCCAGTTGCCAGTATGAGAATGTCATAGGGCTCTTGCATGCCGGATTCTGTTTCCACCATACCAGTGACCACATCAATACGACACACGCGTTCACCAGCTTGCAACTTTACTCCATTTTCTTCATACCAGTCCCAGTTATGTGTGACGATATGATTGAACGAACTCTCCTCCTGAAGCATTTTGGACAGGAGCACACGGTTGTACCCGGGTCGTGGTTCTGCGCCAAATATGGTAATTTGGAATCGGTCCGGCTCCAGTCGAAGAATTTCCTCCACACATTTGATGCCTGCCATACCATTACCGATGACGACCAATCTTTTTATCATAATGAATCCAGCCCCATTCTCCGAATTGAAACAAAACAAGACAGAAAAAGCCCTTCTCCATATCTGTGGAAAAGGGCAACGTTGCCGTAAATGTCGGTACATCGTTGTACCGATATGCATTTTAGATTACTGGATTGTGAGTATTATGTCAACATTCAATACATAAAACCTATACTTCCAATCTTTTTTTAATTTATTCCGAATTTAATGTTATATATATTGACACAACTAGCATACCTTTTTATAATTTGAATTAAAATCACTACCATGTGAACATACCCAAACGATGCACAATGAGGTGTATCCAACACGGCAATGAAGCCGCAAAACGTTCCCAGATATCAATGACGGGACGATTTGCGGCTTTTTATGTTCAACTGAGAGCTCAAGTCTGAGACCTGAGCTGTTCAAACAACAGTAGAAGAGGAGAGATTGAGAATGAAGAAAAAAAGTTTCTGGCACAGCGGACACAAACCCACCCTGTTTGGCTCCTTTCTGTATTTTGATATTAGCTTTATGATATGGGGAATGATCGGGCCGTTGGTCGTTGTCATTGCTCATGACTATCCAATGGACCCTGTACAAAAAGCCAATCTTGTCGCTCTACCGATACTTAGCGGTTCCCTGCTGCGACTCGTGCTTGGATTCATGTCGGATTATATGGGGCCGAAGCTCACGGGGCAGATTGGTATGCTTGTCACGATCATCCCACTCCTGCTCGGCTGGCTGTGGGTTGATTCGCTAGAGCAGTTGTATGTTGTCGCCCTACTTTTAGGTGTGGCTGGAGCTTCATTTGCAGCTGCACTACCATTGGCTGGACAATGGTACCCCAAAGAGCATCAAGGGCTGGCCATGGGAATTGCTGGTGCTGGCAACAGTGGAACCGTCCTCGCAACTTTGTTTGCCAACCGCATTGCCCAGCATTTTGGCAGTTGGGAGATCGTTTTTGGCTTGGCCATCATTCCAATTTTCATCGTCTTTGTTCTGTTCAGTATTTTTGCTCGCAACAGCCCTCATCGCCCGGCACCAAAAAGTCTGTCGCAATATGCTTCGGTGCTTAAACAGAGGGATGCCTGGGTGTTCTGTGCCTTTTATTGCGTGACGTTCGGCGGCTTCGTCGGCCTATCTAATTATTTGACCATTTTCTTCAATACTCAATACGGGCTCTCCGCAGTACATGCCGCTGACTTTGCGACCGTTTGTGTCATCGCCGGCAGCTTTTTTCGCCCCGTAGGCGGCTTTTTGTCCGACCGGATCGGTGGTTCACGCATGTTAATGTACTTGTATGCCGGTGCCGGGACTATGCTCGCCAGCATTGCTTTTTTACCACCACTTGCCGTGGTCGTAGTCCTGCTGTTCGTAGGAATGATGTTCCTTGGTGCGGGCAACGGCTCCGTATTCCAGCTTGTGCCGCAACGATTCGGCAACGAAATCGGGCTCATGACCGGCATCGTCGGTGCTGCTGGCGGCATAGGCGGGTACTTTCTTCCCCTGATTCTGGGCCATCTGTACAAATTAACGGGCTCTTACATGCCAGGCTTCATCTGTCTGAGCCTGATCACATTCTGTGCTCTTGTTCTGGTCGTCACCATGCAATTGAAATGGCGCAACAGCTGGATGAGACGCTCTAGTCCAGTTGCTAATGAAAGTGTTTGATTCTTAATTATCCCTACAATAAAAAATAGCTTAACTTCGCTTATAAAAAATGAAGTTAAGCTATTTCTCAAGTTAAGCTATTTCTCCATACATATTCAATCGAATTATAAAGCTATAAAAAAAGTCACATTTAATGAATATTTACCGAAAATATTATGAAAATTTAATGAATTTTTCAGTTGAAAATCATTGAAAATCGCTTTCATTTTCATATTTTTTCTTATGTAAACACTTATATAACCATTTTTCACACAACATACTTGTTCACTTGGTTTAAAATAAGGCGTATACTTGTTCACGAATTGTTCAAGGATTAACCAAATGTATTTTTTAGAAAGAAGGAATTGGAAATGCGTGCTTTTCATGTTACGGAAGACGGAACGATCGAAACCAAATTAACCGGAAAAGATCTTCTGGCCAACCCACTGCTAAACAAAGGAGTGGCTTTTTCGCTGGAAGAACGTCAACAGCTCGGACTTGACGGCCTTCTTCCTCCCACCATATTAACGATTGAGGAACAGGTTCAACGGGTGTACGAGCAATTTCAAAGCCAACCAGATAATTTACGTAAAAACGTTGCCTTAAATGATCTTTTTAATCGCAATACCGTTCTCTATTATCGTTTGCTTTCCGAACATCTGAGCGAGATGCTCCCGATTGTTTATACCCCAACAGTCGGTCAGGCTATTCAGGAATACAGTCATGAATATCACAAACCAGGCGGTATGTATTTATCTATTGATAATCTTGCTGGCATCAAAGACGCTTTTAAGAACCTGAACTTGGGTCCTGATGATATCGACCTGATTGTAGCCACAGATTCTGAAAGTATTTTGGGAATCGGGGACTGGGGAGTTGGCGGTATTAACATCTCCATTGGTAAGCTTGCTGTATATACAGCCGCTGCTGGTATTGATCCTAGCCGGGTGCTGGCCGTTGTGCTTGATGCAGGTACAAATAACGAAAAGCTGTTAGAAGATCCTTTATACATGGGGAACCGTCATAAACGTGTACGCGGAGAACAATATGATCAATTTATTGATACTTATGTTCAAGCTGCACTTTCTGCTTTCCCGAACGCACTGCTTCACTGGGAAGATCTGGGTAACGTCAATGCTCGGAATATTATTAATAAGTACGGGAAAAATATTTTAACGTTTAATGATGATATTCAAGGTACTGGCGCGGTTACGCTCGCAGGTGTGATGTCTGGTGTCCAATTGTCCGGAATCCCTCTGAGCAAGCATCGGGTTCTCGTGTTTGGCCCAGGAGCTGCCGGAATCGGCAATGCAGACCAAATTAGTGCAGCCATGATGCTGGAAGGATTGTCAGAAGCTGAAGCAAGACGTAACTTCTGGGCTTATGATTACCGCGGCCTGCTTACGAATGAAACAGAAGGTCTTTTGCCATTCCAGGTCCCTTATGTGCGCGATGCGGCCGAATGCCGCGACTGGGAGCATGCTGAAGATGGAAAAATCTCTCTACTTGAAGTCGTTCGTCGTGTGAAACCGACGATTTTGATCGGAACATCCGGTGTTGCAGGAGCATTTAGCGAGGAAATCGTTAAAGAGATGGCCAAGCATACAGAACGCCCTATTATTATGCCAATGTCCAATCCGACTCCACTGGCGGAGGCTACTCCTCATGATCTGATCCACTGGACAGAAGGAAAAGCGCTCATTGCAACAGGAAGTCCTTTTGAGCCAGTAATCTACAATAATATTTCGTTTGAAATTGGGCAATCTAACAATGCGTTCGTATTCCCGGGCCTTGGTCTTGGAGCAATCGTAGTAAAATCAAAAATAATAACAGATAGCATGTTTGCAGCAGCTGCACATGCAGTCGCTCAAATGGTTGATCTGTCACAGCCTGGTGCTTCCCTGCTGCCAAAAATCAACGAACTGCGAGAAGTATCCGAAGCTGTTGCTGTAGCAGTTGCTAAAGCGGCAGTTCAAGATGGTGTTGCGCGTCATATCCCAGACGATATCGTACAAGCGGTTCGGGGTTCCATGTGGGAGTGCAACTATAAACCCATCAAACAGTATGGACAGGAAGCCGTTCTGGTTTAAAAATAGCGAACAACATCAAAATCTAAACTTGCTGTAAGCAAAGTGATTATTTAACTGATGTCCGCCATTTTTGGCGGACATCTTCATTGGAGGAGACATCATGGCTACAGGTCATATCTTTATCATCTTAATTCCTATTTTCTTTGTCATTTTAATTGGTTATTTCGCAGGTTTATTCAAGACCTTTAACCCAGCATCCTCTAAGGGATTGAATACACTGGTAACCAAATTTGCTTTACCTGCACACTTGTTTATTGGTATTACGACGACCCCAAGAGAGACGTTAATCCAAAAATGGCCCTTTCTTGTAACTTTGCTGCTTGGGATCATCGGCTTTTATATCGTATTGCTCGTCTTATATCGCTTAATCGCCAAAAAGGGGCTGACAGAATCCTCCATGTTCGCATTGAATTCAACCCAGCCTTCTTTTGCATTCATGGGGATTCCAGTTTTGGGAAGCTTATTCGGAAGTGCAGTTGTCGCTATTCCTATTGCGATTACCGGTATTGTTGTTAATGCGATTCTCGATCCGCTTGCAAGTATTTTGGGAACGGTCGGCCAGCGTAAATCAACACAATCCGACGACAATAAAGGCAACTTATTTAAATTCACTATAAAATCAGTTCTACATGGACTCAGTGAGCCGTTGGCTTGCGTACCCTTGATTGGTGTTGTACTAACTTTATGCGGATTCCAAGCACCGAAACTTTTGCAATCCATGTTTGATCAAATTGGTAATATTACTTCGGGTACAGCTCTTTTTGCCATCGGGGTAACTATTGGGATTAAAAAGATTACGTTCAGTCCAAGAGCACTTAGTATCGCTGTACTGAAAGCCATCGTGATGCCTGTAGTTATGCTCGGTATTGCTGTTCTGATCGGACTATCCTCTGAGGATGTGACCAAAGCCGTATTGCTTGTCGCATTTCCCGGCTCTGCTGTGGCCGCTATGATTGCGACCCGCTATGAATCACTGGAAACCGAAGCAGCATCTGCATTTGTTATTAGCTCTGTAGTATCGCTTATTACGATCCCTCTGCTCATTTCACTGCTTGTATAATGACAGAAAGTTCTAACACTCAGCGAAGACTGGTATATAAAAGAATGAAGGGCATCCGTTCGCCCTCATTTATCTTACTTTTTAAATATTGTTACAACAATAAAGCAATTTAATGTGAATAGAAAGCATCATTATATCCCGTTTTACCAACCAGCGGTGACCTACATTTATTGAATGTGGGTTGCCGCTTTTTTATGTTTGGTGGGCTTACATACGTTTTGTCGTTTCTAATTAAAATTTTCATTATCAATCCGTAAGTATATCCCAATTGCAATAAATCGCTAACATTTATAAAGGAAATTGACGAAATATATAGGGATAGCTGTACTGTCGCATTAAATAAAATTTAAAGGAGAAGAAACTTGTGAAAAACTTGAAGTGGAGCACTATGTCCTTTTTTGGTAAAAATCTATTAATATCTTTCATTAACATCGTATTAATAGGTGCTATTCTTATCACATCTAGCTATATACTTCAAAAGAACATTCTCACCACGCAGCTGCAAGACCAGGTTAAAGTATTAACCAAAAAATGGGCAGAAGATGTCGACAAAACAAAAGTAGAACAAGCTTTAAGCGAAAAAGATTATAACGGTTCTGTTCAACAGGAATTACGCAAATTTCTAGATTCTATTCACACATTTTATCCTAATGTCGCCCAAGCTTACATATTTGGGACAGAACTAAAAGAAGGAAATCAAACCTCCATTATTGGCGTTCCCACTAATTTGGTTCAAGCTTTCCAAACCTCGAAGATGAATATTGGAGATATGTATACTCTTCCTAAAGAAAATGCAGAAGCTGTAAATGAAATGCTTCAATCCAATGAATCAGCATTGAGCAGCTTTTATACAGACGAATATGGCACGTGGACTACTATTGTGTACCCGATTACAGATGCAAGCGGTAAAGTCACAAGTGCAATTTTCTTTGACGTAGATGCGAACTCTGTACCTGCGGGGCTTCATAAGTTGCTTCTATATGGCGTTTCGTTGCTCATTCTGTTTCTGGCTATCTTCTTGACAATTCAATACTTGCTGGTAAAACGCACTCTCTCTCCGATTCGTTCCTTGATGAAGGGGATTGAGGAAGTCAGCGAGGGTAATCTGAATGTAAAAATCAAAACAGGCCTAGACGATCTTGGTATTATCAATCAAAAATTTAATTCGATGATTAAACGCCTTAACGATACAATGGTAAAAGTACAAGATACGACGCAAGAAGTAACAGGATCAGCTCAGGAATTGTTAAGCATCAGCGAGAAAAACAGTACGAATACCAACATCATTAACAATAATATTCGAGAAATTACCCAGGGACTTGAAGCTCAGGATCACGCAGCACTTGAAAGTTCCAGAGCTATGAATGAAATGTCTACAGTGATTCAAACCATTGCAGAAAGCTCCTCTTCTGTAGCAGACCAAGCTTATTCTATGGAAAAACGCTCTGTTGAAGGCAATCAGGTAGCCCAAAAGCTATCCAATCAAATGGACTCCATCTCCACTACAATGGAAAGTACAGTTGATTCCGTCAATGCACTGCAGAATCGTTCTAACGAAATCAGTAATATTGTAAGCATCATTACCGGCATAGCCAGCCAAACGAATCTGCTGGCCCTCAACGCATCAATTGAAGCTGCCAGAGTTGGTGAAGAAGGCAAGGGGTTTGCAGTAGTAGCGGGAGAAGTACGCAATTTGGCTGAGCAGTCTCAAGAATCCGCCAAACAAATTGCAGAGCTTATTGAAGAAATTCAAAAAGAGATTGAACAAACCGTAAGAGGCATTAGCCTCGGCACAAAAGAAGTTCACGTTGGACTGGAAGTTACGAAGCAGACAGGCCAAATGTTCTCTGAGATTTTAGAAGCGTCCAATAAAGTGTCGTCACAAATCCAGGAAGTATCCAGCGCAACTGAGCAAATCTCAGCCAGCACGCAGGAAATGTCAGCTACCTCTGACGAGCTGTCCTCCACCGTTAGCAAAACAGTCAGCAGTAGCAAACAAATTGAGCAAACCATTGGAGAACAAACGGAGTCTATGGCTTCCATTGTCCAAGCTTCGGACAAGCTTACATCGATGTCCGGGGAGCTGGAAGAGCTCATTTCATTTTTCAAAGTAAACCGGGAAGTTTAAAAGTATAACATCCAATCCTCATAACAATAAAGAACCTCTAATCTGCATAGAATGCGCATTAGAGGTTCTTTGATATGCTCTTACATGCTTCTTTAGTTTAAGAAGCCTTCCATCGCTGATGTTGGCTTACCGTCAGCCTGCCAAGCACCTTTGTTATACCCTTTATTATAACCTGGGGTTGCAGCCGGCTCCCAATAAAATACGCCCACGCCTTTGCCGCCTCCAATATTCCGAACCTTCGTTTTGATTGCAGAAATAAATGCCTTGGAAGCAGCAGGTTCATTATAATCCATTCCAATTTCGCTAATGACAATGCCTTTCCCGTATGTTGCAATGAGACTATTGGCATTGGTTATCGTCTGATCTACCTTGCCCTGCCAGTCAGAAGGAGACGGATATAGAGACAGTCCAATAAGGTCAAACTGAGCTCCATTTTCAATCAATCCACCAATATTCCAGTTTAAAACGGAATCGTTATCACCGTTAGCTAAATGTACGATCGTCTTCGTGCTGCTGCTTACGGATTTAACAGCATTGTTCCCCGTATTGACAAGCCACGCATAGTTTTTCATATTCACCGAGGCTTTGCCGTCATCCCAGAGCATTCCATTGTTTGTTTCATTGCCGATTTGCACCCAGTCCGGTGTCACACCCTTACTTTTCATCGTATTCATAACATAGACGGTGTGAGACCATACCGCATCCATAAGCTGTGTAAATGTAAAATTGCGCCATGCATAAGGTTTATTCTGCTGTCCCGGATCAGCCCAGGAATCACTATAATGCAGGGTCAGCATAACACTCATGCCTAACTTTTTGGCCCGCTGTGCAAGTTCTGCCGCCTTCTCGGCATTCATGTATCCGCTTGCATAATCCTTCATGTCAGGGTTCACCCATACACGAATACGAACCGAATTGATCTGATAATCATCCCGTAAAATTTGCAGTACATCGCGGCGAACCCCTTTTTTATCCTTCCAGGACATCCCTTGGGCTTCCATCCCTGCAACCCAGCTTATATCTGCTCCTTTGGCGAAAGCAGGGGCGGCCGAAGCCGCACCCACTCCCACAGAGCCCAATGGGTACAAAAAGCTGGATAACAAGATCAACATCGCAAATACCATCATGCGTTTACCTGTTTTCATAAGTCATCCCCTATCTCTCTGCCTTTAGAACCTTAACAGCATAGGCACCCAATTGAACGCTGCTGTCTGTTATCACATGATTTTCAAGCATATCTGCATAAGTTCGTCCATCCAATGTAATCTCTTGTGGCTTATGCGTAAAATTCATTATAAAAATATAATCATGAACTCCATCAGTACGAATTGCCGTATTCACTCCATGTGGCAGCTGCACATTGAGTGCTTTACTGAGACCTGCATCATCAATTAAACTTCTGTAAAAATGACTATGAAACGATCCAGTGTTGCGCGATGCGATGTAATAAGCTTTTCCCTGTCCCAAACGATTCAC
>NZ_JCAJRU010000201.1:0-9406 GCF_059447605.1 Paenibacillus sp. N119s
CTTGATCACCTTGAGGTCCTTGGTCTCCTTGGACACCCTGAGGGCCTTGGTCTCCTTGAACGCCTTGAGGTCCTTGATCACCTTGGACTCCTTGCGGTCCTTGATCACCTTGGACTCCTTGAGGTCCTTGATCACCTTGAGGTCCTTGGTCTCCTTGGACACCCTGAGGGCCTTGGTCTCCTTGAACGCCTTGAGGTCCTTGAGGTCCTTGATCACCCTGAACGCCCTGAGGTCCTTGATCACCTTGGACTCCTTGAGGTCCTTGGTCGCCTTGGACTCCTTGAGGTCCCTGATCACCTTGAACTCCTTGAACTCCTTGTGGTCCTTGATCACCTTGTGGACCTAGAGGGCCTTGAGCACCTTGTGGACCTAGAGGACCTAGAGGGCCTTGTGGACCTAGAGGGCCTTGTGGACCTAGAGGGCCTTGAGCACCTAGAGGGCCTTGAGCACCTTGTGGACCTAGAGGGCCTTGAGCACCTAGAGGGCCTTGAACGCCTTGTGGACCTAGAGGACCTTGAGCACCTAGAGGACCTTGAGCACCTTGTGGACCTAGAGGACCTTGAGCACCTAGAGGGCCTTGAGCACCTAGAGGGCCTTGAGCACCTTGTGGACCTAGAGGACCTTGAGCACCTAGAGGGCCTTGAACGCCTTGTGGACCTAGAGGACCTTGAGCACCTTGGACGCCTTGGACACCCTGAGGTCCCTGGACGCCTCGATCGGTTCCTAAAAGTTCATCAGATACTAACCGATGCGCAGGTACTAATTGTCCCAATGCATCTTTACCCCAAACAGAAATTTGAGTTTCATCCTCTGCTGGTCCGCTTGTGGTAAACACAAACTCAAATGCGTTGAAACCTGCAAAGAAATTACTAGTCAAAACTGCATTTGGTCCCACTACTACTTGTTGTTGTACATATAATGTTCTGCTACCGTTTAAAATAAAACCCTCAATCAAAACAGTAGAAGAATTTGCAGAATCTCGGTTATCTATTTTTACTGTGACTAGTTGGGTGGGTCTGACTCCTAGAACAGGATCGTTTGCAATGGGTCCAGTTGATAATACTGCCATTTAGACACTCCCTCCTCTCTAGTAAAGTCATTTGTTGAACAGTGAGATCTTTCTCAATATCCTGTTCCCTCCATTTTATGTCTCAACCATTTGCTGCGATTGTGGTTCTATCTCTATACATATGTTGAGTTTTAAGACTCTAATTGATCATCCGCAACAATACGCTGAACATCAATGATTGTACCGCTCGCGTTTTTCCCCCAAACTGAAATATCAGTACTTTCTTCTGCTAAACCGCTTGTGGTAAAAACGAATTCATAAGCGTCGAAGTTCGCTAGATAATTTCTCGTAACAACTGCATTGGGGGCTAAAGCTATTTGTTCTAGTACATACAATGTTCGTAAACCATTTAAAATGTAGCCCTGAATTAAAATAGTTGAAGAATTGACCAAATCACGGTTAATTATTTTAACGGTAACCTGCTGAATAGGCCTGATCCCACTAACAGGACTATTCTCAATAGGTCCAGTTGATAATACAGCCATTAAGTTCATCTCTCCTTTTCTATTTATTAACTATAAATCCATATTATATAAAAATACTATATATATTGAACTAAAAATTATATTTAGGCCTTTATCTACTATATTTTTTAAAGTTCAATCTATATAGAACAGAATAGGGATTAATGTAGCTCCATGTATCATATTAATAACTTGTTACATATGATTGTTTGTTTACCTATTAAAATTAAAATAGATATTTACTTATTCAAGCCGTTTTAAATTTTTGGGCATTAAAAAGCAGTGACCGAGCATTAAGCAAGCTGATTCACCATTTTTTCTTTTCCAACCATAAAAAAGGATAAAGGCACCCTGAGAAAAAAGTGCCTTTATCCTTGTAGATCAACTTCAAATAAACTATACTCTCTTGCAAGCACGTTTACACAGAAACAGTGAAGGTTATAATAGTTACTTACAAATCTCACTTGCGACAACAGCTCATGCTACAACACTCTTACAGATCTATTTTTTAAATCCTTAAATTGTTCCATTTTTTGATTTTCATCCCACAAATAGTGAAATCCCCATCGATTAGTGGTATCCCCTTCCCGTAGCCCTTGTTTCAAGGCTGAGAAACGTGAATTCAGATAGTCAAATCCCAAGTATTTATAATGTAACAATAGTACTTCATTATTAGATGGCTTTATTACATTCCCAGCAGGTTCAGCAGTATGCCTACCAGGGCTAAAATTTATTTCTTGAATCGCACTTGGATTAAATATTTGAGGCTTATCGTACGTTTGACTTCTTACACCATTCCTTACCGTTTCATATAATGGTTGCTGGCTATTAGGAAAAAAATCAGAAACCATTTCATAACCATTAGGGACAATCAATGTTATCCCTTTCGAAGTACATTCCTGCAAATATGTTCTAAGGTTAGGGTGATAAAAATGTTCATCTACGTCACAGATAATAATCCAGTCTGCCTTATTCCTGCTTTCTTTCCAACATTGGTTGAATAGATCTTGTGCTGATCTCACGACAGAATTACCTTCGATTTCAAATCTATTCATATTTACTTTGGGATGTGCCTTTAACATGGATATAGAATTATCAGTCGAGTCATTATCGAAAATGTAGTATTGGTCGGCTATATTATCATAGTGCTTAAAAAAAAACGGGAGCATCTTTTCTTCGTTCCAGCATAATGCGTATACATGTATGATCACGTATTCTTCCCCTCTCAAACTCATATCTTATGGATCGACTTGCTTGATAATATATGCAATTTATATTTGTGGGGTTCAAAGCGTTCTCAAAGGTACAGTAGACTTGCTCATTATATAAGTGTTAATGTTATATTATTCCAATCACTTGAAGCAAGGTGCACTATGTCCGAAAAAGATACACATGACATTCTGACTTATTATGATGGCGGAGCAGAAATAGGTAGATTAGAGCGCGGCATCGGAAAAATAGAGCTGGAAAGATCAAAAAAAATCATTTCCCGTTATCTCAGCAAATCCACTCATGTTATTTATGATATCGGCGGCGGTGTAGGGGTCTACTCTTCATGGCTGGCAGAACTGGGATATGAAGTTCATCTATTTGATCTTTCTTCTCAAGCCATTGAATTCGCTCGTCAGCAGCAACTGAATAAACCCAGCATCAGCAAGCTGGAGACCGCAGATGCCAGAAATATTGATCGTAAAGATGAAAGCGCGGACATCGTGCTATTGATGGGACCTTTATATCATTTAACAGAACAGAAGGAACGAGTAAAAGCACTGCAAGAAGCAGCGCGTGTCTTAAAAAAGGGGGGAACGCTGATTACTTCGGCTATTTCCAGGTTTGGCTCGTTACTGTGGGGGCTATCGGTGTACGGCGAGTGCAATACCATTTTAGAGGAAGATGCATTCATGGATATGGTCAGACAGGAGTTAACAGATGGTCAGCATGTACGACCGGCGGCTTATCCCTCTTTTATCACACACTCCTACTTTCATACACCGGATGCCTTGCGTGCAGACTGGCAGGCGGCTGGATTGCAGGAGCCTCGTGTTTTGGGTGTGGAAGGCCCCGTCTGGATTGCACCCGGATTTGAAGAAAAATGGGCGATTCCCTCCCATCGCAGACGTTTGCTGGATATAGCACAGCAGGTTGAAGAGCAGGAATCCGTGATCGGTATGAGCCCGCATATGCTTGCCGTAGGTACCAAGTCTTAAAGCTCATCAACTATATGGTTGATGGATTGTTGTACAACATAACAATTGTCACGTTGCTTCTCAACCAAAAAGACGAGCCACATAGGCTCGCCTCTACATCATTCCAGATTACTGCTCCAAACTTTCCAATACGGTTTTAATTTCGCTGTTCAAACTAAGTGCATTATAAATCGCAGTCAAGGCTTCAGCACGTGACGCATGATACTTAGGTCCAAACTGACCCGTACTTATACCCGAAAGCACACCAGCTTGTGCTAATTGTTTAATCGTATCAGCCGCAAAAGAAGTGGACAGGTCGGTGAAGCTTTTTTCATTCGAGGTGTCCTTTTTCAATCGGTCTAAATCCAAGATCCGCGCCAAAATGGCAGCCATTTCTTGACGAACGATCGTTTGGTCTGGTCTAAATGTACCGTCCTCATAGCCGTTTAATACTCCTGCTGTGGTCAGTTTTGTTATGGCATCCTGCGCCCAGTGATCCCCAATATCGTTCAAAACCACAGGCTGGTTTCCAGCACTAATATCGAAGATTCTAGAGATGATAGTAGAAAACTCTGCACGGGTAATTTCACCATCAGGTCTGAAACTGCCATCCTTATATCCATTTACGATACCCAGCTTTGAAAACGTTTCGACCGTCTTTTCTGCCCAATGTCCTTGTAGGTCTGACGGTTTAACATTAGTAGAAGAATTTAAAGCAGATTCTGCTTTAGATTTTATATTCTGCAGTACTTTGTTGTCTGCAATCACTACGTTACTGTTGAATATGTCTTGCACAGGAACAGTTGGTTCAGTCACCAGTTCTTCAGGTACAGCTACTGGTTCTTTAGATACAGTTACCGATGAAGATGATACAGCTGATGTTGCCGTATTACTGCTGGAATCATCGCTAGAATGGTCACTGTTTCGATGGCCAGACCCGCTACCGCTGGAACTACTGGAATCACTGCCAGCATTACCGGACGGTGCGGGAGCAACAACCGCTGTTACTGTAATTGGAACGTTAAAGCTATATCCGCTGTATGTGGCGGAAATTACCGTGTTTCCTTCTGAAAGAGCCCTAATCTCTCCCTGAGTAACTGTAGCGACATTCATGTTGCTAGAAGTCCAGGTTGCTTTATCAGTGACATCAATCTCTGACGAGTCTGATTTTACAACGCTGGCTATAAGCCGTTCTGTATCCCCTACTAGCATTTTTTTATTATTAATAGAAGGACGTAATTCCGCATAGTTATCATCTCTTGATCCCGGGTTTGGCGTTGGCGTCGGATCTGGCGTTGGCATTGGATCTGGTGTTGGCACCGGATCTGGCGTTGGCACCGGATCTGGTGTTGGCACTGAGTTGATAGTGAATGAAGCGGTAGCCGTCGAGCTCTTCTCATCTAACGCTCCGTTCGTTGTACCGTTATCAATCACAGTATAATCAAAACTTGCTGGACCCTGGTAGCCTGAATTCGGAGTGAACAGCACAACCGCTCCGTCTAAAACTACCGTGCCACCTTGTGCATTTTCTACCGATGCGATGCTCAGATGTTGTAAGCTCTCATTGACAGGGCCTGCCGTGTCGTTTGCTAAGAGGTCATCAACAGCGATGGATTGTGTTCCTGCATTTGCCGGTAACGATGGCAGTGTATCATTCACAGCTATCGGACTATTGTTTACCTCACTTACAGTGATTTTAGCTTGGTTGGCCTCGCTGATCCCTGTTCCAGACATATCTAGCGATGATTGTACGTCGAAACTGAAATGATCACCTGATGGAGAGTTAGCATAAAGATTTGGCATAAATTTAAGCCCTGCTTCGCCATCCGCTACAGAAATGAATTGACCATCTCGGATTTCCATTACCCCATCGTTTTTATAGAGGGTTCCACCAATAATGTTTGAGATTCTAAAGTACGACACGTCAGTTCCATCCACTTGATTACGAGTAAGGATCAGTCCATCAAAGCTTTGCTTGTCTTCCTCTGTCAAAGCGTCTGTTACATTAGGGACATCAGCAACGGAATTGACCGGAAAGGACGCTTGCTTAACCACCGACAGCGGAACTGCGGCACCATTCGATGTTCCATCATCTGTAACGGTAAAAGAGAAGCCAGCGATTCCATCAAAATCCGGCTGAGGTGTAAAAACTACATTGGTTCCGTCCAATCGTACAGCGCCTCCAGCGATGCTGATGACTGAGGATATCGTTAAATGTTGACCATTCTCATTCGGACCGGCTGACGCATGCGCAAGCAGTTCTGTAAAAGGGATGGTCCGCTCTCCTGAGTCTTCTGAAATGGAGGATAGCGTTTGGTCTTGAGCTGTCGGAGCATCGTTTACTTCCGTAACATGGACAACAGCCCTAGTAGCATCGCTTAGTCCATCCCCCGTTGCACTCTGAGCCGCCTTTACATCGAAAGAGAAGGTGTCTCCCGCTGCATTGTTGGCGTTTGCCATAGGCACAAACCTCACGCCGTCGCTGGCTTCTGCTGCCGTGATAAAAGTTCCATCAGAAATCTCCGTTACCCCATCGCTATGATATAGTCTGCCTCCGATAATGTTCGTAACTTGATAATGTGTCACTACCGTTGAATCTTGCGGGTTGGGTGTAATGGTTATATTGGATGTCGGGATATCTTCCTCAGTGGTTACAGCAGCTACCTCAGGCATTTTGGATACAACGGGCAGGGCTGCTGTTTCCAATATCAACTGGGGAGCATTTACGTCATTGTCATCAGCCGAATATGCAATTTCCGAATAGTCTCCAGGGTTCCCTGCTTCATTGGCGAGCAATGCAAATGAGACAATATCATCCGTCTGTTGTTGTACAAAAGGGGTAACATCAAAATCAACCCAGCCTACTTGAAGGTCTGAGCCTGTTTTCGTATTCAAAGGCTGATCCATCGGGTTCAGTGGAAAAGCTCCGTTACTCCAAACATCAGCAGTCGATCCATACACAGTCAAAAAAGGATTCAAGTTAGAGCTATAGCTAATAGAAGAGATATAAATTCGCAAGGTTGCCTTCGCTACAACCTTGTCTGTCAGCTCAGGCATGTTAAACTGAATCGCTGATCGGTAATATCCTAACGTTGTGTCCGAAGACCTGCCAACATAGTTCTCTGGAGCATCCATCCAAGTGTCAGACTTGCTCCATGTTCCGTCTTGGATTAAGTTGGGTTGTGCGATTGGTGCTGCACCAGCATCTGTCACCGAGATGGCCGATGAGAAGATTAGTGATACTGCTGTCAATGCGTATGTGAATCGTTTAGTAGACTTGCAAAAGTGCATACCTTTCCTCCTACTGAAATAAATCTATAATTGCTGCTTGGTATTATACAATGTCGTCACTGAACAAATTCTGAACAATTCTTTTAAGCTTGGTTACTGCTAAGACCCTTTCTCTGTTGCATTCTATCCTTTTATTCAATGAACTCAGTAGGAATCTTGAATGGCTTCTGGGTATAGGCTATTGTAAGAGTAGGATACCTTTTCCAGACAAAAACTTATAGGAGGTCGTTTTCCTTGACGATTCTTGAGCTGGTCGCCATTATTACTTCTGCTGTGTTGTCTACGCTTTTTTCCTTTCGATATCGCTTGTGGAGACGACTATAGTATCTTCCATGGATAGCTTTATTCAGGAACGTGGCTGGATTCGCCACTTTGGAGAATTGATCATTATGCAGACGCCTGATGAGCATACGAAACTTACTTCGACATCCCGTGATCGCTTTGCCTTTCTCATGTTATTTACCGATGAAAATCGCATAGATCTTACGCTCTGTCCTACAGAAAACATTGCCAATTGGCACCGAGACAGCTTAAGTGTGCTGCTCTTGGATAAAGACGGTCTGGTGAAGCCTTTTCCATCGCCAATTCTTCAAGATTATGAGACAGTTCCTCCAACTGCCCAAACTTATGCAGACGCTTGTAATGAGTTCTGGTGGGTCAGTACTTATGTGGCTAAAGGACTATGGCGGCATGAGCTTCCCTATGCCAAGTTCATGTTGGATCGACCTGTAAGAGATATGCTTCACTTGATTGCTGGAATGGCGTATTGGTATACAAACCGACTTCACGGCAGATCCGGGTAAGCAGGTGAAATATTTGGAGAAGCACCTTGAGCCTGATCTTTGGACGACCTATATCCAAACGTTTGCGGATGCAGATTATGAACATCTATGGCAGTCTCGACGATCAACGTGTGACAAACTATCTCTATCATGTAAAAGCTCTCCCTGCAGATGCAACGGATATCTATTGATGAAAAAAACCAGTCCGGCACTTGATTTACATGTGCTAGGCTGGTTTTTTATACACTAACGTTGTTTGTCCAAAATGCCGTTTGGGATGGGCTATCCCCTCATATTAGTTTTCGGTCAGAACCCGGTCGCCTCTGCTGGCAGGCTGTGAAATAACCAAAAATTCAACGTCCTCATTCGTTTCATTAAACATTTGATGGGGCACCAGAGGAGGAACCTCACATCCTTCCTGAGACCCTAATTGGATTCGTTCACCATTCACCTCAAGTACCGCTGTACCTGATAAAATAAAGAAAAATTGGCGCGCATGGTGATGATAATGTCTGACTTCATGGGTGTTTCCCGGCATACGCTCATGAATAATGCTCAAATCATCATTTTTCACCAAACGCCAACCATCACATTGATCTCCCCATATATAATGTTCAGCATTATGTTTACTTATTTTCAAAACGAACTCCCCCTTTGCAGTTACAGTTTTATTGTAAATCTGGAACCACAAAGCCACAACCTTAATATAAAAAACGACTGAACCCATATAAAATGTTCTCTGGTCAGACCGTTTTAGATATCCGCCTCGATAATTTCCTCCAACTTAATCCAGCTAAAATCCTCTTCCCCACGGGATAGCTTTACTTCTCGCCGACTTGTGTTAATCACTGTAACCAATCCGCACAACTCCTCATCATCAAACGGATTGAAAACTCTTAGCGTAATAGGCTTCCGTTCGTTATAGGATACGACAATGGCCTGTTCAATCTGCTGCATCTCCTGATCGTCAAGTGTTGGCTTGCCGCGTCTTCCCTGCTCCTTCATCAGTCTTAAATATGCCTCCCGATGTTCGGGCAAAATCATACGCGAACTTTCCCATATGCCGTTTCCTTCAAGCTTTTTCCCCATCGTAAGTTCCCTCCTATGCTGTTCTGGTTACCGGATGCCATGCCAATACATGATCTAATCGAAAAACACGTGGCTGACCCGACTGCAAACAGGTGGCCCGGATCAAACCATTCTGCACACGATGCACCTCTATCCGGCGATGAGACAGTTTGCCCTTTCGGTCCATATACACGATTTCCACGATCTGCCCCACATATTTCTCCAGCATCATTTTCCACTCCTCATCAGAACGTTTGTTTGTATTATATGCGAACATGCGTTTGATTATCAATGTAAAAAAATCCCCTGGAGGGAGTTGGATCTCTCAAGGGATTTTATATATCCATATCTATAAATTCATTATTCACTTTTTTTTCCATTACAGCAAAGTAATTGTCTTCATGATCTGCAAAGTTAAATACTCTCCCGAACGGCATATCTACGATTTCTCCGACTTTAACATTTTTATTAGGGTCTGTACGCAAACCTATTTAAGCCATAAACGAATAGAAAGTAGCGTCAAAAAAGCCATGAACATGTTCGCTG